>JAFMKU010000003.1:0-13720 GCA_017852795.1 Candidatus Neomicrothrix sp. | reverse complement strand
CAGTTCTGCGGACCATAGGAGTAGACGTAGTTCCGGTCCTGCCCTTCTTCGGCGTACCAGTTGGGACGTTCCCATCCTGCCGTTTCGCCAAACACAGCCCCCGCCGCTTCCAGACGGTCATGCAGCGGCGACATGCGGATGCCCCGTGCACTCTCGTACTGTCGGAACGGCCAGTGCATGGCATACAGCAGACCGAGGCTTTCCGAGATGCGATCCCGGAGGTAACGCTCGTCGGCTTGAAACGGATGGGCTCGCCGGATGTCCACCGAGTTGAGGTCCATCGGCGGATGCCGATCCGCGATCCAGTCGGCCAGGGCCCAGCCCACCCCACCGGCGCTTTGGATTCCTACCGAGTTAAACCCGGCCGCCACGTAGCAGTTGTCGACCTCGGGGGCTTCGCCCATGTAGTACACCCCGTCGGGCGTGAACGCCTCCGGTCCGTTGAAAAACAGCTGCAAACCGCATTCGCCCAACGCCGGTACCCGATGAATCGCTCGTTCGAAGATCGGACCGACATGTTCCCAATCTTCGGGAAGCGTCCCGAAGCTGAAATCTCTCGGGATCTGATCCATCCGCCAGACCTTGCCGCGAGGTTCGAAGAACCCGGCCATGATCTTTCCGGTCTCCTCTTTGAAATAGGTGTAGTTCCCGGGGTCGCGAAGGATCGGCGTGTTGGTGGTCAGCCCGTCGATCGGTTCGGTCACAATGTAAAAGTGCTCGCAGGCCTGCAACGGCACGTTGACCCCGATCTGCGCGGCCAGATGACGGGTCCACATTCCGGTGGCCAACACCACGATCTCGGCCTCGATGTCACCCTGTTCGGTCCGAACACCGGTTACGCGACCGTCGGTCGCTCGCAGTTCGGTAACCGACACCCCTTCGATGACCTGTGCGCCTCGCGCTTTGGCTCCTTTGGCTAACGCCACCGTCGTATCAACCGGTGACGTTTGCCCGTCGCGAGGAATGAACAAGGCGCCGACCAAGTCGTCGGTGCGCATCAACGGCCATTTCTCGGCGACTTCGTCAAGGTCGAGCACTCTGGTTTCGACCCCCACCGTGGCTGCCATCGTCGCCCCTCGCAGGATCTCCTCCCATCGTTCGGCGTTGTCCGCGACCGACACCGAACCAGGGGTCCGAAACCCGGTCGCCTGCCCCGTTTCATCTTCGAGTTCTTCAAACAGACGGGCCGAATAGGTTGCGAGTTTGGTCAGCGAATGGGTTGATTTCAGCTGGCTCACCAGCCCCGCGGCATGCCAGGTGGTTCCACAGGTCAGCGATCCCTGCTCAAGAACCACCAGGTCGGTAAGGCCCCGTCGGGTCAGGTGGTAGGCGATGCTGCACCCAACGATGCCACCCCCTACAACCACCACCTGAGCGCGTTCTGGAACAACTGGTGACATCAATCCCCCTAGCTACCGGATGTCGCAACCCGCGGATCGACAGATCCGGTGGGTCAATGCCGAGACCCTAGTGGTTTCTTGTCTTCGGGTTGGTTCCCGTAGTGTTCACAGAATGTCTGCACCGAAGTTCACCACCGACCGGTCCCACTACAAATCCGCGTTGGAAAGCTGGTTTGCCCAACAACATCAAGAATGGGCCGATGTCGAGATCACCGACATCGACATTCCGGTCGCCACCGGATTCTCAAACGAAACGGTGTTTTGTTCGGTGCGGCGCAGCATCGACGGGGTTCTTGGCGAAGACCGTTTCGTCGTCCGGATCGAACCCACCGGTGGTGCGCTCTTTCCGGTGCAGACGCCAGACTGTGCGGTCTCGGTCGATGTGCAGTATCGAGCGATGGCGACCGTGGCGAGCCACACCGCCGCCCCGATCCCACCGTTGATCGGGTTTGAACACGACCTTGACATCCTCGGGGTTCCGTTCTTCGTGATGGGCCACGTCGATGGCCGGGTGCCCTCAGACAACCCCCGCTACACCACCGCCGGTTGGGTGGTTGATGAGGCTTCGCCGGAGCAGCGTCGATTGCTGGTCCAACGGGGGCTCGAAGCGATGGCCGAGGTGCACCGGATGAACTGGCAGGACCTTGATTTGGGTTGGCTCGACCGCAGCCCGGATGGACACCCAACGATGAGCCACCAGCTTGAGCTGTACCGCAACGCCACCCGACAGTGGTTGGCCGGACGCGCCCATCCGGTGCTCGACGCTGGGCTCGACTGGTTGGTGGCCAACGACCCGCTCGATGACCGCATCGGCATGACGTGGGGCGACGCCCGGCTCGGCAACATCCTCTGGGATGGGTTCGAACCGATCGCCGTGGTGGACTGGGAGGCAACGTCACTCTGCCCGCTTGAAGCTGATGTCGGTTGGTGGCTGATGTTTGACCGAATGAGTTTCGACGACATCGGGGTGGAGCGGCTTGCGGGGTATCCAACTCGCGAAGAACAAATTGCCCATTACGAGACGGTGAGTGGACGTGAGGTCCGCAACCCTGACTACTGGGAGATTTTCGCCATCGTCCGCTTCTGCGCGATCTTTGTCGGACTCGGTGACCGCCTCGTCGCTGCCGGGCTCATTGGCGAGGATAAAAACCCAGCGGTAGCCAACATGGTCACCGCGGCGTTGGCCGATCGGCTTGGGATTGACAACCCGACCCCATCGGTTCTGGGCTGAACCGCCAGACCGGCGCTAGCCGTTGACCGCGGTGATGATCGTGCTGAGCCGATCGAGCAAGGGAAGCACCGTGTCTGCCCCGGCTGGTGGAAGGCCAAACACGAAGCGATCGATACCTGCTTCGGCGTGGCGCTGGGCAACGTCAAGGTCAGCCGGAGCGTTGTACAGGGACAATGCAATCTCCGCCGGGTCACGGTCGTGCTTTTCGCATTCGGCCGCCAGCACGTCGAGTTCGTCGATCATCGAACCGCGGCCATAAATCGGCATCCAGCCGTTGCCGTAGCGGGCCGCCCGTCGTGGACCCCAAGGAGCGGCCCCGCCCACATGGATCGGTGGATGGGGGGTCTGCCACGGTTTGGGTTTAGAAAAGATCGGATCGAAATCGACGACCTCCCCGTGATACTCGGCCGGGTCGTTGGCCCAGATCGCTTTCATCGCCTCAATCCGTTCCCGGACCAACTTCCAGCGACCCGCGAACTCGGTGCCGTGGTTTTCCATTTCTTCCGCGTTCCAGCCGCCACCGATCCCAAACAGGAACCGCCCATGGGAAAGTTGGTCGATCGACGCGACTTCTTTGGCGGTAACAATCGGATCTCGTTCCACCACCAAGCAGATGCCGGTGCCGATCTTGAGATCCATGGTGGCCGCCGCCGCCGCCGTCAACCAGATGAACGGATCCATGGTTTCGTAGTACATCTGGGGGAGTTCGGGTCCCCCCGGCCACGGGCTTCGTCGCGAGGCCGGGATGTGGGTGTGTTCAGCCACCCACAACGACTCGAAACCACGATCCTCGAGGGCAACACCAAGGTCGGCCGGAGCCATAGCCTCTGCCGTCGGAAAGATCGCTACCCCAAATTCCATACTCTGAAGCTAGCCGCCGGCGGTGGTCGACACTGCGGGTTGAGTCTCGGATCGTTCGCTCAGCGAACCGGAGCGCTGCTTATCGACCTTTTCGCTGACCACCCGGGAGCTGCCACCACCCTTCATCGACACCCCGTAGAGACAGTCAGCTGCTTCCATCGTGCGCTTCTGATGGCTGACCAGCAGCAACTGGGCGTCAGCCCGGAACTCCTCAACCAGCGACAGGAACCGGTGCAGGTTGACGTCGTCAAGCGCCGCCTCGACCTCGTCCATGACGTAGAACGGCGACGGGCGACTCCGGAACACCGCAAACAGGAACGCCAAAGCGGTGAGCGTCCGTTCACCACCGGAAAGCAGCGAGAGCTTCTTGACGTTCTTCCCCGAAGGTTTGGCCGAAATCTCGATGCCGGTGTGGAGCAGGTCATCGGGGGTGGTCAGTGAGATCGAACCAACCCCGCCCGGGAACAACGTCTCGAACAGTTGAGCGAAATTCACGGACACATCGGCGAACGCCGACGCGAAGACCGAGACGATTTCCTCGTCGATGCTGGTGATCACCCGTTGGAGTTCCCGGCGAGTCGAACGAATGTCGTCGAGTTGGCCTTGCAGGAACGAGTGGCGCTCTTGTAGTTCTTGGAACTCTTCAAGGGCCAGCGGGTTGACCGGTCCCATGATGTCAAGTTCGGACTCCAGCATCTCGGTTCGGCGAGCCGGGGTCAGACCGTCGGGAAGCTCCGGACAGGGAGCGGAAACCGCAACGTCAGGGGCGGTGTTGTGATCGGTACGAATCCGGTCGATCAGCACCTGAAGGCGGGTGCGAAGCTCTGCTTCTTCGACTTCGGCTTTGGCCACCGATGTCCGCAGCGTCTCCAGCAACAACTCGAGTTCCCGGCGGCGTCCTCGGGCCGCGGTGAGCCGATCGGCGATTTCCCGCGACGCCTCAGTCTGGCGACGACGGCGATCCCGGACCTCGGCCAGTTGACGATCCAAGAGCAGGGTGCGTTCGCTCACGGCCCGACTCAACCGATCCAGCACCTCGGCTCGGCGGTCAAGCCCCACCCGTTGCGTTTCGGCGGCAGCCCGCTGATCGGCGTCACGTTCGAGACGTTCGTCGATCTCAAAAATCCGCTTCTGAAGGGACGTCCGTTGTTGCGTAAGCCCCGCCGAGCGAATGTCAACCTCGGTGCGAAGCGAGCTGATCTGGGCGGCTCGTGCGTCGATCTCGGCCCGAGCCGCGGCCAGCTGACGCCCGGCTTCCACCGATGCTTCTTCGGCTGCTTCCAGCGCCGGAAGTCGCTGTTCGAGTTCGCTCACCCGAGCGGTTTCTCGAGCCAGCCGAGACGAGAGTTCTTCAAAATGGCTGCGCAACGACTCGGCCTCGCTCACCACTTCGCGACGATCCGCATCGGTTCGCTGGAGGGCCTCAGATGCATCGGACCGACCCGCCTCGATTGCTCGCAGCCGGTCGGAAAGCTGACCCACTCGTTCGGTCCGTTCGGCGAGTTCGGCTCGGGCTGCGGCCAGCGACTCCTGGGCAGCGGCGACCGCGACCGTGGATTGTTCGACTTCGGTTTCGGCTTCGCTGAGCGCCGCGCCGGTGGCTCCCACTCCTGCGTTGCCGATCCGGGCGCTAAAGCCTGAGAAACGATCGCCGTCACGGGTAACGACCACCTGGTTCGGATGTTCGATCGACCGGTCAAGGGCCCGGTTCCAGTCGCCGTCGACCACCTCAACATCGGCCAACAAGCGATCCAAAAGCGTGTCAACGGCCGGGGTGGTGCCCCGAACTCTGGCCCGCAAACCGGTGGGTTGGGAGACCGAAGCGGTAGTGGCAACACCTAGGGCGAGGATCATGCCCGAGGCCTTGCCGGCGGCGAGTTCGCGCAGCGCCCGACGGGCGGCATCCGCATTTTCAACGACCACCGACCGAAGGGCATCTCCGACCGCGGCTTCAAACGCCGATTCCCAACCGTTTTCGACCACGACCAGGTCAAGCAACGCACCCAGCACTCCGGCCGTCTCGGACAGGCGTTCGGCACCGCTTCGCGCCCGAGCGTCGTCGAGGGCCAGGCTCAGCGCCTCGGTTCGCGCCACCCACCGGTTCAACCGGGTCTCGGCGGTAGTCAGATTCGTTTCGCATTCTTCCTTGGTGGCTGTCGCCGCCTGCTCCGCAAGCTGAGCTGCCTCAAGGGCCGACACCAACGGTTCTTCTTCATCGCGCAACGCAGTCAGGTCGGCCCGCAGCCCGCTGGCCCGGTCCTCAAAGCCCTGGCGACGCTGGTCGAGTTCGGTCAACTTGGTTCGAAGCTGTTCGGCTTCTCCGGTTCCTCGTTGCGTGTTGGCCCGCAACGCCCCCAGTTCGCCTCGGATCTCTGCCGCTTCGCCGCTGGGCATTGGAACACCGTCGCCCCATTGCGCCTGAAAGGCCACCCGGTCGCGGGCCAGCGCTGCTTCGTCGGCGGTCAACGTGGCAACGTCAGGAGCCAGCTGCTCAAGTTCAACCTCGGTCGTTTCGAGTTCGCTGCAGCATCTTGCCAACTCCGCTTCGAGGCTGGCGATCACGGCCTGGTCGGCAAACGCCTCCCGGTCGCGGGCCACGCCTCGCTGCCGTTCGACCAGTAGCGCCGACAGTCCGCGGCTCCGTTCGCGCAACGACTCCAGACGGGCCAGCACATCGCCGAGGTCATCGCCACCGAGTTCGGAGAGCTGCACTTCGTCGGTGTTGACCGCGGTCGACACCTCGTCAAGTTCTCGTCGGGCTTGCCGTTCCTTGTCCACCGCCTGCGACCGAAGCTCAGAGTTGGCTTGAGCGGCCGTGCGCAGCTCGGCAACTTGGCGACCGGCGAGGTGGAGTCGCAGCGCAGTGAGTTCTTCGATCAGGTCTCCGTGCCGACGAGCGGCCTCGGCCTGCTTCTCTAGCGGTCGGAGCTGGCGCCGTACCTCGCGCATCAAGTCTTTGACCCGAGTGAGGTCGCCATCGGTGCCGCTCAAACGACGTTCGGCCCGCTCTTTGCGCTTGCGGAACTTGAGCACACCCGCCGCTTCTTCGATGATCGCTCGCCGATCTTCGGGGCGGGCGTTGAGCACCGCGTCGATCTGGCCCTGACTGACGATCACGTGCTGCTGACGACCAACACCGCCATCGGAGAGCAGTTCGGTGATGTCGAGCAACCGGCAGGGCACACCGTTGATGGCGTACTCGGAGTCTCCGTTGCGGAACAAGGTGCGGGTGATGCGAACCTCGTTGAACTCGACCGGAAGGGTGCGGCTGTGGTTGTCGATCGTGAGCGACACCTCCGCCCGGCCCAGCGCCGCCTTGCTGGCAGTACCCGCGAAGATCACATCGTCCATCTTGCCGGAGCGGACCGCGCTCGGGGCCTGCGCGCCGAGCACCCAAGCAATGGCATCTACCACGTTGGACTTGCCGCTCCCGTTGGGTCCGACCACCACCGTGACGCCAGGCTCGAGGTCGATCGACGCAGTATCAGCGAAGGACTTGAAGCCTTTGAGGGTCAGGTTCTTGAGATGCATTGGGACGAAACTAACAACCCAAATTACATCTGTGTAGTCCCTAGCCTGTGGATTTCCTGTGGAAACAAAAAGGGGTCAGGAAACCAGGTGGCCAGAGCCGCCCGATCAGCCTCGATCAGACCTGCGTTTCGCAGAAATACGTCCACGCTCCGCCGAACTTGACCCGCTGGATCGGCAGCCGGCTGCGACTGCTGCGATCACCGTGACGACCCCACACTTCGAGATGCTCGGCGAAACCGCCTTCTTCTCCGGCTGGATCCACGAACGGTCGATCAGGCAACGAGGTTCCCCGATAGCGGATGGCGTCATGCAGCTTTCCCACCACCGCCCGATGCAGACGACGGATTTCCTGCGATGAAAGGGTGTCGCTAGCTCGGTCGTAGCGAAGCCCGGCATCGAAGAGGATCTCGTCGGCGTACAGGTCGCCAATCCCCACGATGAAGGTGTCATCGGTCAGCAGCGACTTGAGCTTTCCCGGCCGGCTAAGCAGGGTCCGGCCAAACGTCGTCCAAGAAATCGGCTCGTCGAGCGGGTCCGGTCCGTACAGGGCAAAGGCGGCAACCGCCGTGTCGAGTTCGTCGGTTTCGGCTACGAACACCTCGGCGGTGCCATCCGGGTCGAGCAGTCGAAGCTGACCATGCTGGGTGAACGTGATCGTCACCTCGGTGGCGCTTTCCACTGCGTCCCGGTTGGCGTTGCGACGCAGAACCCCCGAAGCGCCCAGGTTGATCACCAACGTCGAACCGTTATCCAAACCGATCAGAAGGTAAAGCCCTCGACGGCCAACAGAAACGATCTTCGCGTCCAGCAGCTGACTGGTGAACGCCTTACGGTTTTTATAGCGACCCAGCACTTTCATGCTGGCCGCATCAACGGTCTTGATGCGGCGGCTCGGAAGATCTCGGTCTAATTCGCGACGAACAATCTCCACTTCAGGCAACTCAAACATCATCTTCCTTGGTCCTTTCCAAGTGAGCATTCGCTGGTTCGCGGATGCTCTGCCAGGCGACGCGGGCCGCCTCTTGTTCCGCTTCCTTCTTCGAGGCGCCGAGCCCGGCACCGTGAACGGTGCCGTCCAAGCTGACTTCTGCTCGAAAAACCTTGTTGTGTTCCGGACCGGTTTCTGAGATCACATAACGCGGCAGTCGAGAACCGTCGCGCATGGCCTGTTCTTGAAGACGGGTTTTGTAATCGTGCCGTCCCGGTTGACGGGCCGCCTGGGTGATCCGTTCACCGAGGCAATCGAGAACCAAACGTTGAACCTCGTTGTAACCACCATCAAGGTAGAGCGCACCAAAGACCGCTTCGGCGGCGTCAGCCAGGATCGACGGTTTCATCCGCCCACCCGAGGCGTCCTCACCGTTGCCCAGCCGCAAGGCTTCTCCGATCCCCAACTCCAACGCCACCTCGGCCAGCGTCGGCGCCGACACCACCGATGCTCGAACTTTGGCCAGCTGGCCTTCAGCTAGGTCGGGAAAGGTTCGGTAGAGATAGTCGGTGACCACCACCCCAAGCAACGAGTCGCCAAGAAACTCCAACCGTTCGTTTGAGTGGTTCCCTGGGTTCTCCGCACACCAAGATCGGTGCGAGAGCGCCTGCGACAACAACCCGGGCGACGCGAAGGAATAACCGATCCGCTCTTCAAGCGGCGAGACCGAAGCGGTGGGATTCAGAACTCAGCCCAACTTGGCGACGACGTAATCAACCGCGTCGCGGACCGTCCGAAGATCCTCAAGATCTTCGTCTTCAATACGGAAACCAACCGACCGTTCCGCCAACTCTTCCTCGATGGCTTCGACCAGTTCAATCAGAGCCAACGAATCGGCATCAAGGTCCTCGGCGAAAGCATCGCCTTCGTTGATGACCCCCGGTTCGATTTCAAGGATCTCGGCCAGGCGGTCCTTCACCAAGGTGACTACCTCGTCACGGTCCATGGGCTCCCCTTCGACATGTGTTTCGGCGGGCAAACGGCTCCCCCCATACGGTTACGATGACCTGCTCTCCACCCCACTGCGGGTCAAGAACCAGCGGATAATAGCCCGAAAAACTCTTGTGCGCTTGTGAAAGAGATTTAGGACTCGGCCCCGGCGGCTGCCGCTGACAAATGGTCGACCATTTCGACGTCCACCATTTCGGCCGCCACCTTGATGGCGTTCACGATCGCGTCGGGTGAGCTCGAACCGTGCGAGATCACACAGACACCTTTAACTCCCAGCAGCAGCGCGCCACCGACCGTATCGGGGTGGAGTTCGCTGACCATCGCATCGAGCGCCGGACCAAGGACCATCCCGGCTTCGCGGGTTGCGTCGTCGGTGTCGATCGCCACCAGCAACCGTCCGATCAACGCTTTCATCGCGCCCTCAAGGGTTTTGAGCGTCACGTTGCCGGTAAACCCGTCGGTGACGACAACATCCACGGCATCGGACATGACATCGCGGCCTTCGACGTTGCCAATCCATTCACACCCACTGGCCTTCGCCCAGGCGGCATCATCGAGAAGTTCGAAGCATTCCTTCACAAACGGGCTGCCCTTGCCGGCTTCTTCACCGATTGACAACAAGCCCACCCGGGGCCGTGCGATCCCAAATCGGTCACGCGCATAGACCGCCCCCATTTGCGCAAACTCCACCAGCCACTCCGGACGACATTCGGCATTGGCTCCCGAATCCAGCAAGGTGGTCGGCGTTGATCCAGGCACTGGGATGGGGGTAGCGATTGCCGGTCGGTTGTACCCGCGGATTCGGCCCATTCGCAGCAACGCCGAGGCCATAGTGGCTCCGGTATTACCGGCCGAAACCATCGCGGATGCCTGCCCGTCTCGAACCGCTTCCGCCGCTCGAACCAGCGACGAGTCCTTCATTTTGCGGACGCTCGAACCCGGTTCGGCGTCCATAGCAATCACTTCGGAGGCGGCGATGATCGGTAAATCTCCGACCTCGCGCAGTTCCTCTGGGCGGCCGACCAAAACAACCGGGATACCCAGTTCTTCCGCGGCGCGACGCGCCCCCTCCACGATGGCTTCCGGCGCATGGTCGCCACCCATGGCATCGACCGCGACCGGAAGCATCAGATCAGTCGACTTCGATGGCCTGACGGCCGGCGTACCAACCACAGTTGCCACAAGCCCGGTGGGGCCGCTTGGCCGAACTGCATCGAGGGCAGGTGCTTCGAGCGGTACGGCCCAAGCCCCACGCCGAGGCCCGACGGCTCCGGCTCTTCGATTTCGACATCTTCCTCTTGGGGACGGCCATGATGCGTTCCTGTTTGCGATTCTCTCGCCGACGCCACTCGTCGGCACAACGCCCAAAGGTTAGCGACCTGACACCCCGGTCCCTACTCGTCGAAGGTCAACGAATCAAGAACCGCCCATCGAGCATCTCGAACCGGTTCGGCTTCGACCGCATCCTCGGGCTCCGGCCGGGCCGGAAAACGCTCGGCGTCGGGCCCTTCACAGTCGCTGCGACACAGCGGAGCCAGCGGAAGCGCCAGCAGGGCCAATTCTCGGATCACGGGTCGCAGGTCGACCCGTTCGTCGTCGATCGGCCACGTCTCGCCTTCGCTGGGTGAACGCTCAAAAATTTCACGGACGTCCAACCGAAACGCCGAGTCAACGTCTTCTAAGCAGCGCCGGCAGGGAACCCGCGAAACACCCGCGAGCGAACCTGCGGCCACGATCCCTTCGGTCACCGCTTCAAGAACCAGATCGACCGTTACTCGTCCATCCACCACCGAACGCTCCCCGACCGCCATGTCGTCGAGTTCGACCTCGGCGTTGAGGGTGCGTCGAGTTCCGGTTCGGCGCTGCAGTTCAACAACGTCGACAAGTAGCGGCGAACCCACCATCAGGCTTGGTCGTCAAAGGCCACATGACTACCGAAAGGGTCGCCCGCCGAGCCCTCTCCGCTCAGGTAGTCAGGTTCGGTTGAGGGGCCGACCCCACCGGAAGGACCTCCGGTATCGGCTCCCTGCAAACTGGCTCGGCCCGAAGCAACCGTGGCGAGCGTCCGCTGCAAGACCACCTCCATTGCCCCCAACTTCTGGTCGCACCAGTCTTCGGTTTCGAGCTTGAGGTGTCGGGCCTTGTCTTCGGCGTCGGCTACCAGTCGTTTGGCCCGTTCCTCGGCAGATTTCACGAGTTCGGTTCGTTGCACCATCTGTTCGGCCTGCGCTCGAGCCGTGTTGATGATGGCATCACCCTCACCCTGCACTCGGCTCAGAAAATCAGACCGTTCCTTCAGCAACCAGCGGGCGGCCCGAAGCTCTTCGGGTAGCGCTTCAGCTGCTTCTATGAGCACTTCGAGCACTTCGTCTTTGTTGATCATCGACGACGCCGAAAGCGGCATCGGCCGGGCCTGTTGCACCAACTCGATGGCGTGACGAAGCAGCGCTTCGGCCTGAGGCGCCCGGTATTCGGGCGGGCGGGCGTCGCTCACGCGAATCGCTCCTTGATTCTCCGGTTGACCCCCTCGGGAACCATGGACGAAACGTCACCGCCGAACCGGGCGATCTCCCGAATGAACTTCGAAGCGAGAAACGACGACTTCGAAGCCGACGGAATGAACAAGGTGTGTACTCCGGAAACGGCCTGGTTCATCTGCGCCATCTGTAGTTCGTTTTCAAAATCGGACACCGCTCGAAGCCCTTTGATAATGAAATCGGCTTCGAGTTCTTTGGCCAGATCAACGATCAGAGAAGAAAACATCGTGACCGAGACGTTGGAAAGCCCCCCGACCGCTTCGATCAGCATCGCCTGTCGCTCGTCGAGGTCGAACGCTCCCCCACCTTTCTGCGGGTTCCGGACCGCGGCGACCACCACCTCATCAAAAAGCTGCGAGGCGGTCGTGATGATCTCAATGTGCCCGTTATGAACCGGATCAAACGAGCCTGGGTAGAGAACACGGGTTGTCACGATGCTGCTTCTCTCGGATCACTGGCGGATGCGAACGTCACCACGCTAGTCCCGTAGCGCTTCACACGGTGGACAAGCCAGTGTGGAGGAACCGCGATCTCCCGATCGGACTCGATAACCACCACACCGGAAACAATCATGCCCAGCAGGTCATCCCAACCATCGAACCCGTACGGCGGATCGAGCAGCACCAGATCGAAAGGTCCGCTTCGCTGAAGGTGAACGAACCCGTCACCGGCCACGACGGTGGCCCGATCCAGCAGATCCAACTGGTGAAGGTTGTCTCGCAGCACCGCCAACGCGGCTGGGGCCTGCTCCACGAAGGTGGCCCGTTGCGCCCCGCGAGAAAGCGCTTCGATCCCGAGCGCGCCCGAACCGGCGAAGAGGTCAATCACGTTGGCGTCCTCAATCGCTCCTAGCGAAAACAAGGCGTTAAACACCGCCTCGCGCACCCGATCGGTGGTGGGACGAGTGCCCGAACCTTCGGGAACTTTGAGCTTTCGACCACCAAGGGAACCGGCAACAACGCGCATAGCTGACAGTCTTACCCAACCCGGCTACGGTCACCGAGTGCCCGTGCCCGAATTCATCACCTGCGTCGACTGCGGTGGCCGTTGCTCGCCGATCAGTTATGAACCCGAAGATGGATGGCAACCTGGCGACATCGTGGCCTACCGCTGCGGCGACTGCCTTGATCGCTGGGATATTGAACTACTCGCCGAAGACCTCGGAACCGACCCCGACAACTAGCCGAGACCGGGTCAGTTCTTGAACGTTCTTGACCGGGTTCAGTTCTTGAAGAGGAACTCGGCGTCGTCGTTGCCGAGAAACAGTTCGATCTCGTCCGCTAACTGCCGATGACCAGAAAGGTCCGGGTCAGCGTCGATCAACTCAAAAGCCGCTTTGCGCGCCGCCTCAACCCAGTCGCGGTCTCGCCGAAGCGAGGCCAACCGCAGGTCGTTGCGTCCTTTTTGTCGTTCGCCCATCAACGTTCCTTCACCTCGCAGGTCGAGATCGACCTCGGCCAGCGCAAACCCATCGGTGCTGGCTACCACCGCCTCGAGGCGAGCTTCGCCATCGCTGGTGGTCGGATCGGCCACCAGCAGGCATCGGCTGGCGTGCTGACCACGCCCAACCCGACCCCGGAGCTGATGGAGTTGGGCGATCCCGAACCGGTCGGCGTCCAAGATGACCATCACCGTGGCGTTGGGGACATCCACCCCAACCTCAATCACCGTGGTGGCTACCAGCACGTCGATCTCGGCGTTGCGAAACGCCTCCATCACCGTTTCCTTCTCCGGCCCGCTCACCCGTCCGTGCAGTAACCCGACCCGAAGATCACAAAGCTCGTCGGCTTGGAGTTGGGCAAACACGTCCTCGGCCGAACGAACTTCAAGCTTTTCGGATTCGTCGATGAGGGGACACACCACGTAGGCCTGACGTCCGGCGGCTACCTCGGATCGAACCACCTCCCACACCTGATGCTGCTCGGGTTCGGTCACCCACTCGGTCAGGATCGGGGTTCGCCCCGGCGGAAGTTCGTCGAGCACGCTCACATCGAGATCCCCGTACACGGTCATCGCCGCGGTTCGCGGAATCGGGGTTGCAGTCATCACCAACACGTCGGGCGCGGCCTGCTGATCGCCTTTGTCTCGCAACGCGGCCCGCTGTTCCACCCCGAACCGGTGCTGCTCATCAACCACCACCACCCCCAGGTCAGCGAACTCGACCCGGTCTTGGATCAAGGCGTGCGTGCCGATCACGATGTCCACATCGCCAGCCACCATG
>JAFMKU010000114.1 GCA_017852795.1 Candidatus Neomicrothrix sp. | reverse complement strand
TTAGGGAAGGATCCTATCAAAGTTGCCCAACAAGTGGAGCAGAAGGTTACCCCAGAGTTAATGGAGACTTGGTTTTTCTGGCAGCCGGAACAGGGGACAAGAGAGTTAGGCATTATATCTCTTGTGGTATTTTTATTCCAGATTTACATGCGGGACGGACCGGCCATCTCGCCGTCTGGCAGACCGTCGAGCAGCTGCACACGGCCGTTGGGCTGGATTTGGCAGATGCGCTCGGTTTCAGCGTACATAACCACAGAATCGCAGGAAATACCAGTAGCGTGGGTAACTTCCAGCACGACCGGCTTGTCGTCCATGCGAGTAGAGTTCATGAAGCTATGGCCGTCGCGGGGATCCTTCTGGAAGGGGAAGCAGACGTAGGAGTTCTTACCACCGATCTCGCTGTAGGTAGATCCGCCCCAAGGGTTACGGCGGATAGTTCCGCCGTTCTCGTAAGGACCATTGATGCAAGTATCCAGGATACTGGCCACGGTTCCTAGGTTAGTGCCATCCACGTAGCTACCGGGCTCGGCGTAGAAGTGACCCTCGTGAGCTTCCTTGGTCATGGAGTACATAGTTCCGGCGTAGCCTCGGTTGAGATCAAGCGGCTGATTCCAGAACTCGTCTCCGTTGGACCGCAACTGGATGCGGCACTCCTGGCCTGAGGAACCACGGAGGTAGGAGTTGTCAACACCCATGCAGCTGGAATCCACGGGGAAGGCAACGGTGACACGCTTGACCTGGTTGTTGGCCAGAGCTTGCTCGACCTGGGTGCTACCAGAGCCAGGGGCCCGGCTGGTGGCCTTGACAGTGGTCACGTTCTTGACGAAATCCTGGTTCTTGAGGCGGTTCCAGGTCTCGTCATCGTAGCGCACGTAGTTGACGTACAAGGGAGCGGAACTGATCTGGTAACCCGTGGAGAGGCTGTTGTTACTGGTGTCGAGAATGGCGATTTGTCCTACGTTAGCGCTTGACTTGAGAGTGAACTCAATAAAGATGTCGGCGTCAAGGGCGTACAGGGGAATGTTGCTGTGGTCAAAAAAGTCAAAGATATCCTTCAGGTGCAGCATAAGCTCGTAGGTTGTAGCAGCAGAAGTGGTGTACTTAACGCTCTGGTCGGGCACGAACTGCAGCTGGTTGTGATCTAGGGAGACGTTGTTACCGCAGGTCTCAACGAATTCATTCTGCATGCCGTAAACGTACCGCTGCTCACTGGGCACACGAAACAGGTCACTGCCGCGCATCTTCTGCACCAGGAAGTTGGAAGCCTTGAGGTTGATGCTTTGGACCTGGGTACCGCCGAAGTACAGGGTGCAGCTCTCGAAAGGAGCAAACACACCCGAGGTGTTGGTTGACCAGGAGTCGGCACCATCAACGGTGATCACGGGGGCTAGGCGGGCTGAGTGTCCATCCAGCCAATTTTTGCGCTCTATCTTGTAGCGGAGGTAAGTTCCGGTGTTAGTGAGTGGCTGCAAAACCTCGGTGGTATAGGACGTAGCGCGCGTGCGATCTTCACTGTTCATTTTGAAGAGGCGTTGGAGCTTGTTCTGAGAGGACATTATATAACCTCTGCGGAAAAAAACCCCAACTATGAACCTACTTTCTTTCCCTTAATCCTCCGATGCTGTGTCTTCGGTCAATCCTCGGAGTTTCTGTCATGAGATTGTCACTTTTGCCTGTCCTTTTACGATCTTTCGAAAGTTTCTCCTCCTGCTGTTCCAGAGTTTTTTCGATCAGCTCCATCTCTTCCCCTTCAATTACCATTGCCGGTGGCGACACAGGCCGGGGAGGTGGGGTAACTTCATAGATGATGGTTGTGTCAGGTGAGCGTCCATCTTGTGAGGGAGCCCCAGTTCTGGGGTCAATGATAGTTGTGGTGATTGCCCCCAGCATCAAGTCTTTGTGAATAGTAACTTCGTAGCTGTTACGGAAGCTATACACGAACCCGGAGCTGGCCTCGTTCTTGGCAATGAATCCAATGTTCGAGGCTTTGCCTTCCTCGTTGTAGTAGTTCTGTGTATCCATCATATCCGATTTGATGAGGTAAAAGGGATCCTTGAAAAGAGTGGGCTCGCGGGGAGCTGCAACCACAGTGGAGTTAGTGGCAAAGGTAGTGTTCTGAGGGAAAGTAGTTGTGGTGTAGAAGGCAGTGGTGAACTCCTGGTTAGTAGTGATGTATTGGGTCGGGTCTTCGGCTTCAGTGTTGAACCCTAAATCACGCCACAGTTGACTGTCTTTTAGAACCAACCCGGCCCCTCCCTGTCTCGTGAGGACAGGTTGCTCGGTCTCAGTGTCAGCCTCGAATGTGTCCTGTTCCCGCCAGTTGACGCGAATGGAAGGAGTGCCGTTGCTATAATAGGGGATGTGTAAATTAGAGAAGCTAAACTTGGAGTTACCATTGTCATTATAAGTGAAGGTTAGGTTGGGAGCACCTGCGACGCCACCTCTGTACTGGTCTTTGATTCCGATGTGTTGTGTGGGATAGTAGAACGGGTATGTGCCGTCGGTGAACGCATCGGGTATAGATGACTCTTCGGCAGTGTCACCGAAAGCGTAGGCGCAAATATCAGTCAACAGAGGGTTGAAGCCGATGTTAGTCTCGTTGGGGTCGGGGGTAGCTAAGGGGAAGCCAGCAAAGTTATGACGTTGGTTATTTTGATCACCAGTGTAGCTTGGGCTGAGAAACAAGTTAAAGACCGGCGAGCTGACAAAGTGGTATAGGTAGTACTGATTGTTGCCACCTGGGGGATTCTGCCACTGCACACCACGTTCAATTGTTACTTCTGGAGCTACAAGTTGCTGATTAATAATCAGGGCAAGTTGATCCACGGTGTAGACCCCGTTTTCGATGGTGATAGTCACAGTCGTTTTGTGAGGTCGAGTGGGAAAGCCGTTGCCTGAATAGTCGCAGACATAAAACGGTTTATCGTACAGGTACTGCACAGAGTCCTGGTTCTTGAAATCACCACAGTAAACCCAGTAATAATAGACGTCTACTTCGGCTGTGTTGTTAGCATCGGTAATCCGGATGAGGCTGGGCCCAGCTTGCGTAGCAAAGTAGCTATAATTAACACGCACCGTGCTTCCCTTCGGAATGAAGATTGCCTCCTCA
>JAFMKU010000096.1 GCA_017852795.1 Candidatus Neomicrothrix sp. | reverse complement strand
AAACGTCAATGACGCGCCACATTTTACAAGAAGTGGTAGCTTCTCATTGGATCCGAATGGCTTCCTAACCACGAGTGATAATTGTTTTGTGATGTCTAAACCATTGATTGATGGTCAATTCTCTGATGCCAACGTGGATATCGATGGACTGCTTCCTCTGCAGATTCCCTTGCAGCAAGACGAAAAGACTATGTCTAATTTGACTATTGAAGAAGATGGTAAAATATCTGCGCAATATGGTGATGATACACCCCCAGTTGCTATCGGAACTTTAGCGTTGGGACTATTTACTAATCCAGAAGCACTTCGGGAATTAGGCAATTCTAGATATGCAGCAACTCAAAAGTCAGGTGCGGTGCAGATTGGTAGCCCGGCAAGTAGTGGGTTTGCAGCCGTAAAGAGCGGTGCACTAGAGGTATCGAATGTTGATGTAACAGATGAGTTAACATCTATGATACGTGCTCAGCAACAGTTCAATGGCGCTGCGCGTTTGCTCCAGACAAATTCGGAACTCTTAGAGAAATTAACGCGATAATTATTTAAGTTAGTATCAAGGAGCATTAACATGGCGAATTGTGCAGAATGCAGTGTAAAAATGGGCTACACCGAGTCCAATGTTGCGCGTGATCATGAGGGTATGTGTGTTGCATGTTACGTTAAATCACTTGTCAAAACCAAAGTTGAAGTTGCTAATACCTCAAGAAGACCCAGCAACGTAAAATCGTTAGATAACTATTTTGAAAAATTTGAAAATATATTGGTAACAAGTGAACTCAGCACGAACTTGCGCGTTAGAAAACGCTTCGGTGTTGTGCATGGTGAGGCGACCCTCACAGGATCTCCGCATAAAAAAGAAATAAGCTGGAAGAAAATACTTTTACGCAAGCCAGTCCCGCAAAATCATCAGTCACTTAGGAAAGCAATACAAGAGGCAGATATAGAATTAAAAGCGAATGCAATTCGCAAAGGGGCGAATACCATTTTGGGGTACAGCATGCATCTCACCGATGCTTATTTAGACAAAAAAAATTACGTCATTGTATCGGTATCAGGGACCGCTGTGGAAACAGCATAACATTGCAAGACTTGATCAAGGGATAAATTAATGGAAATTCGTGGTGTCCTTGAGCGAGAAATTGCTGCAGTTTATAATGAACGTTTTGAGACTTATGGTCCAGAATTAGAAGCGAGTCTTTGGTTTTGCAAAGACCGACAAATGGCTCGTTTCGAAATGATTGCACAACACATCTTTGGAACGAAATTTAAGCGTAATGTTCAGATTAGTGATATTGGTTGTGGTTACGGCGGCTTCTCAGAATTTTTGAATAAAAAGTATCCTAATTTACCTTATAAATACGTTGGATATGACATCGCTGATAAACTAGTCGAATATTGTCAGACAAATATTACTGCTGAGAATTTAGAATTTCGTTTAGGTTCAAACCTGCATGCACCATGTGATTTTTGCGTCATATCTGGAACATTTAATTACGCACCAGGCGTGAGCGTTAATACTTGGCGTGATTTCATGAGAAATGAATTGCTCACAAGTTTTAAGTATGTTCGAGAAAAACTCATTTTTAACCTTATGATTTCTAATACTCCGAAGATCTCAAAATCAAACATCTTTTATGAAAACTTGGAAGATTTTCTGTCATTTTGTAACAATTACTTGGGCAAAACATCTGTTTTTGAGCACAAATTACTAAAACATGAAAAAACGTTTTGTGTAGAAAAATAAATTTGTCAGGTTTGAAAATAGTTCACTCAGGTTGTTAAAGCTCTCATAAAGGACTCAAATTATGCTTAAACTGGCTACAATACTTCTGATTGGATCGGGCGCTGCTATTTACCTGAATACTCAAGTTCTTAAAGACGACCAGCCTATCGAATTCATATCACGTGTCTCACTGGAGACAAATTGTGAATTAGACTTGAACTCCTTTGCTTTGAAAAACCTCACAACTGGAAAAATAGCGCCTTTCAAACACGGTGAGGCATTTATTAGAGCTGCTCGGGACCACGAATTAAAGGTAGTTATGGCACCAAAATATTCATTGGTCAGTGTGGATAGTGAGGAATTTATTGCGGAGCCCAAATTAGATGTTTTTCAAGATTGCTCCAAAGAGGTAACTTTGAGTAATATTTTCGATAGTATGAATAATCAGTTTGGCCAAAAAGATTAAAGCAGATCTTTTGATTATTGCTGATTACACTCATTTTTAAGTGATTGTATAGATTTTTAATTCAGAAAATACGCATCTTCAAAACCTATTATTTTTGCTATTTCCAATGCCTTTTTTGCATTCGTCTTGCTGGTAAACGGCCCTAAAGTAAGCAAGTGTGCGTCACCAGTGCCCATTGGAGTTTTCTGAAATGGATAGCCAGTCATCTCCACAGTTTTGATTGCTTTTGTAACGTTTTCGCGCTGCGAAAAATAACCTACAGCAATTTTTATTCCTTTATTGACATTTTCTGGGCGAAGCTTCGGTCGGATGCTCGCGATTACACTTCGTTTAACAGAAAAATGACTGATTTCAGATGGAATGTTTGGCGGGAGTTTATCTTGCATCAATGTTACTGAAAAGAAACTCGCGTAATTGGAAGACAGACTAAACTGAGGGATCTTTGACTCAAGGGACATTTTGTAGTTTGAATATAACTGATCGCCAGTATCTCCAATCTGATCAGAGCTATAGTTTTTCTGGAAGGAAGATATAGTTGTCTCTGAGAACTTAGATAGCGAGAGTAGTTGATCTAATACTTGATCGGATATTGGATAAATAAAGTAATCGTTAGCTAAGGCCGCGGGCAATTTTTCTTTGGTTGGCTGGTGTAACTTGTTTACAGACCGCTCAGAAACAAATTGTGCATCTGTGTTTTTTGTAGTGCTCGGGGTTGGTAACTTTGATGGCAAAATTAATGAGGAATTGAACTGATCGGTAGACAGCTCTGAGTAAGTAAAGGGCGTTGGTAAATCTACAGAACGCTCATAAACTTGGCTAAAAATATTCAGCCAGATAAAACACAAGCCAGCCAAAAGGGCGATTAAACTGCTTAGCTTCAGCACTTTAGTAAGCGAAATTTTTGACACATTCTTCATCATCGTATGAGAGCAT
>JAFMKU010000103.1 GCA_017852795.1 Candidatus Neomicrothrix sp. | reverse complement strand
GCAGGACCAGCGGCTGCTCCGCAGGCGGCTGCCGCCGCGCCAGAGAATCCAACGCGTTTATTCCGGCGCGCAGGCCGTATATCGGCACGATCCCAGATGCCTGCAGCCGTATGGCCACATGATCCGGCATCAGTTCCGGCAATGTCGCGGCCACAGCATAGGACCGCCCGGTCCGCGCCTGCGCTGTGATCACAGCTTCGGTCGCACATTCCCAATCCGTGTCATCCGTATGCGGGTAATCCGTAATCAGGATGCTCAAATCTGTTTCCGGTGCGGACATCCCGGCAAAGGTATCCGCCATCGCAGCCGTGTCGCGCCAGATATAAGTGTGGTAGTCAATCGGGTTGCTCAGCGCCACTTTTGGCCCCAAGGCGGCCCGCAAAGCGCTACGCTGGCCTTCCTCTAACGGGGGAAACCGCAATTGACTGCTGTCGGCAGTATCGGCGATCAGGCTCGCCTCCCCCCCCGAACAGCTGAGTCCGGCAATCGTGCCCCGCGCCATGTCCACCCCCATATGCGCGACCTTCAGCGCCTCCAGAAAGGTTTCCAGATCGTGCACCTGCGCCGCCCCCAGCCGCGTCAACAGAGCCGTGGCCCCCACATGCCCACCAGCCAGGGACGCGGTATGCGATACAGTGGCCTCCCGCGCATGTTGGGTCTTTCCGACCTTCAACGCCACCAGAGCCACGCCTTTATCATGCGCCCGGCGCGCCAGGGCTTCCCAGCCTCGCAGATTGGTGAACCCTTCGATATGCAGACCAATCGCCGTCACGCGCGGATCGTCTAGCAGAGCCATCGCGATCTGCGCCTGGTCTGTCTGCGCCATGTTTCCGCAAGTCACCATGTAGGCAATCGGCAAGTGCCGCTTCTGCATGGTCAGATTGATCGCGATGTTGGAGCTTTGGGTCAGGATCGCCACGCCGCGATCCACAGGTTGCATGCCATGCTGATCCGGCCAGATTGCTACCCTATCCAGTGCATTTATTAACCCGTAGCAGTTCGGCCCTAGGATCGGCATATCCCCGGCAGCGGCAACAAGCTTTGCCTGAAGATCCTCGCCATCGGCCAGTTCCGCCTGCGCCTCAGAAAAACCCGAGGCAAAGCAAACCGCGCCACCCGCATCCAATTCGCGCAGCGCCTTGACAGCTTCGATGGTCGCGTTGCGATTGATCCCGATAAAGGCGGCGTCGATCGGGCCACCGTGATCTTCCAACTTTTTTAGCGCCTGAATTCCCGCAACCTTCTTACCCGTAGGATGCACCGGGAAAATCTCGCCCGCATAGCCAATGCGCTGCGCTGCGCCAATGATCGAGGCACACCAGGCGCCACCACCAATTACGGCAATGGAGCGGGGGTTCAACAGTCGGCGAAGGTCACGCATTGCGACACCTGAATTGGCACAAATTTCTTGCCTCCGGCGGGGATATTTGGAGCAAGAGGAAGTAAAGAAGCATTAGGGTTAATCCGCTAAAAGAGACTTACGGTACAGCCGGGGACGGCGATGACCGTGCAAGGTGAAGAGGGCTCTCTTCTGTCGAGGGGGTCGCAAATGCGCGGCCCCCTCTTCCTGTTGCTGAAAATATCCCAGGGGGTGTGGGGGGCTAGCCCCCCACTCCTGTCGGTGCAGCGCAAGCGCACCGAAACTATTCATGCCCCCAACGCCCGCAACATCTCCCGACTGATGATGTGCCGCTGGATCTCCGACGTACCGTCCCAGATCCGTTCGACCCGCGCATCGCGCCAGAACCGTTCCAACGGGTAATCGTCCATCAGCCCCATCCCACCGTGGATCTGGATCGCCGCATCCGTTACCCGCGCCAGCATTTCTGAGGCATAAAGCTTGGCTGAAGCAATTTCCCGGTTCGCGGGTAGGCCTTTGTCCAGCCGGTTGGCGGCAGCCAACGTCAGCAGGTCGGCGGCGTCGATTTCAGTCACCATGTCCGCCAACTGGAACGAAACCCCCTGAAACTTGCCAATGGGCTGGCCGAATTGTTCGCGTTCAGCCGCATAGGTCAGGGCATAATCAAACACGCGCCGCGCCCGACCTACGGACATGGTCGCAACGGTGATTCTAGTTGCGTAGAGCCAGGTATTCATCACCTCGAACCCGCCATCGACCTCACCCAATACCTGTGTATCCGGCAGGCGACAGTCATCGAACTCCAGGATCATGTTCTTGTAACCGCGATGGCTGACGCTTTTGTACCCGTCGCGAATGGTGAAGCCCGGATGTCCACGGTCGACAAGAAAGCAGCTGATCCGCTTCTTTGGACCCTTGGGCGTCATATCCTCACCCGTAGCCACAAAGACGATCAGGAAATCGGCGTGATCCGCGCCCGAGATGAAATGTTTGGTGCCGCTCAGCACCCAATCGCCCCCGTCTCGCACGGCGGAACATTTCATCCCCCTCACATCCGAACCGGCGCCCGGTTCGGTCATAGCCAGCGCGTCCATACGTTCGCCGCGCACTGCGGGCATCAGGTAGCGGTCCACCTGTTCGCCTTCGCAGGCCATCAGGATGTTCTGTGGCCGCCCAAAGAAATGGTTCAGCGCCATGGAGCCCCGGCCAAGTTCCCGTTCTACCAGCGCAAACTCCAAATGGCTCAGCCCCGCACAGCCGACGCTTTCAGGAAAGTTGCAGGCGTAGAAGCCAAGCTCGATGGTCTTGCGTTTGATCTCCTCCGCGATCTCGACGGGCACCTCACCCGCGCGTTCCACCAGTTCCTCATATGGATAGATTTCATTTTCTACAAAGGATCGGACCGTTGAAACGATCATCTCTTGCTCTTCGTTCAGCCCATATTGCATGGCGTCCTTGTGCCCTTCTGTCAGCCGCTTTTCGCGGGTCGTTTGGTGTACATTTGTGTCTTGTGCGCTCTTGTCCGTGTCGTGGCGGCGGCGGTTCCGTCGTGGAACGTGCCAAACCACTTGTCGAACGGGATCTCAGAAGTGCCGTAATTGCATTCGAAATAGCGGTGGTGCAGCTGATGAAAGAAATCACCAGCCTTTACAGCATCCTGCCCCTGTACCGCCACTCGTTCGAACCCGGAATGTGACAGAACCGGGCTGAGCTGTTGGAAGGTCACGTGGAACATCAGGTGAAGCGGGTGCGACGGCACGA
>JAFMKU010000002.1 GCA_017852795.1 Candidatus Neomicrothrix sp. | reverse complement strand
CGACATCGAACCCCGGTTGATCCCGACCATCCCGGCCTGAATTCGTTCACCGATCGACATCGCCCGGGCCACATCGGCCGAGTAGACGTAGGCGGCGAGACCCATCTCGGTGTCGTTGGCCCACGTAATCATCTGATCGTGATCCGCGAACGGAATCACCGGAGCCACCGGGCCGAAGATCTCCTGACGGGTAATTTCCGAACCCATCGAAACACCACCCAGCACCGTCGGGGCATAAAAGAATCCGGGGCCATCAACCGGTGCACCACCGGTCAGCGCGGTTGCGCCATCAGCCACCGCGGAACGCACCAGCGAATCGATCGACGTGATCGCCTCTTGGTTGATCATCGGACCGCAGGTCACACCGTCATCAAAGCCGCTGCCAATCCGAACATTGGACATGGCTGTCACCAGACGAGCCGAGAAATCATCGGCCACCGCCTCGTGGACAAACAACCGGTTCGCAGCGACGCATACTTCGGCCGAATGGCGCATCTTCGCCACCATGGCACCGGCCACGGCGGCATCAAGGTCGGCGTCGGCGAGCACCACGAACGGCGCGTTCCCGCCCAGTTCCATACCGACTTTGAGAACCCGGTCGGCGCAGCGGCGAAGCAGCATGCGACCCACCGCGGTCGAACCGGTAAACGACACCATCCGGGTAGCCCGATGGTCGACCGCAGCGTCAAACCAGGCCCCAGGGTCAACGGAAGGAACCACGTTGACTAGCCCCGGCGGTACCCCTGCTTCTTCGAGCAGTTCCGCAACCCGAAGCGCAGTCAGCGGTGTTTCGGCCGGCGGTTTGATCACACAGCCATTCCCGGCGGCCAGTGCCGGTGCCACCTTGCGAGTAATCATGGCGGCCGGGAAGTTCCACGGAGTCACCATCACCACGACCCCCACCGGTGGGTGATGCACGATGATGCGGTTGCCGCCGCCCGGCGCAGTCTTGATGACCCCGTCGATACGGACAGCTTCTTCACTGTTCCAGCGGAAAAACTCGGCGGCATAGGTGATTTCACCAAGCGCGTCGGCCAACGGTTTGCCGTGCTCCAAGGTGATCAGATGGGCGAGTTCATCGGCATGAGCCAGAAGGTTTTCCCAACAGGCCCGAAGCACCTCGGCTCGTACCCGAGGCGCAGTTTTCGCCCACAACTGTTGTGCCTGATCGGCGGCGGCAACCGCAGCGTGCGCCTCCTCAGGACCCCCTGATTCGACGACCGCAATTTCTTCACCGTTCGCCGGGTTGAGGACAGGAAACCGTTCCGTCCCGTTCGACCACACTCCGCCAATCAACATTTGCGTCTGCATAGGCAGAAAGATCGCACAGGTTTCGGGTATTTCCAAGCACTGCGGCTCAGAACTTGCCCGCCCGCGGCCCCTGCCGGTCAAACCACGGGAGCATCCACTGAACCGCGGGACCGATCGCGAGCAACGACCAGAGCGTCCCCCAGCCCACCGCTCCCCCCAAGGCGGCTCCCGCAGTGAACGCCGACGCCTCAATGGAGAACCGGGCGAGACGAATCGACACCCCACGGTCGTGCAGACCCGTCATCAAACCATCACGCGGACCAGGCCCCCAATGCACCCCCAAATAGAGGCTGGAACCCAACGCCACCACAAACGGCGACAGCAACGTCAACGACGCCCGCAGCCAGGTCGGGTCGGGTTGGTCAAGCAGCCACAAGGTCAGATCGGTGGACGGCCCGATAATGGCCACGTTCAGCACCGTCCCCAGCCCAATACGGACCCGCAACGCCACCACGAGCAACAGCACCACCAGACCGGTCAACACGGTCGCCCCACCAATGCTCAAACGAGAATGCTGCGAAAGTCCGTCGTGAAACACCGTCCAGGCGCCCTGGCCGTTGCCGCCCCGAACCACAAAGGCCAGGCCAACACCGAACAGCCACAGGCCCACCACGATCTGTAGCAACTCGCGGCAACGCACCGGAACCTTAGAGGACCGCACCGCCGTTGCCTGAAGGACCTAGACGGCCAGAGAACTAGCGGTCAACCCGGCCACCGAAGCCGGTCGTACCCGACGCGCCAGCCGCCGAACCGAGCCGATCCATCGGGGTTGTTTCCAGCGAAACGGTCGGCGAGAACGCCACCGGCATCTCCTTGATGCCCCCGATGAAGTTGGAACGGAGGTACCGAACCTCACCATCGAGACGAATGTCGGGAAGCCGTTTGGCGATCTCCCGGAACATCATCCGGATCTCCATGCGAGCCAGGTTGGCGCCGAGACAGAAATGCGGGCCACCACCACCGAACCCGACGTGGTCGTTCGGGGTGCGCTCAATGTCGAACACCCACGGATCGGTAAAGGCCCGTGGGTCGCGGTTAGCGGCGATGTGCCACATCACGACTTTGTCGCCTTCTTTGATCTTCACCCCGTCGAGGTCGTAGTCCTGCATGGCCTGGCGACGGAAGTTCAACACCGGTGTGGCCCACCGAACTACCTCGTCGACCATGGTGTCTTCGTAACGGGCCGGGTCGCTGCGGTACTTCTCCCACTGCTCGGGGAAATCAAAGAAGCCCTTCATGCCGTGGGTGATCGAGTTACGGGTCGTCTCGTTCCCAGCTACGCAAAGCAGCAGGAAGAACATGTCGAACTCGTCTTCGGTGAGGGCCGAACCGTCCACATCGGCTGACAGCAAGGTGGTGATGATGTCGTCGGCGGGTTTGTCACGTCGCTCGGTCTGAAGCTCTCGGCTGTACATGAACAACTCGGCCGAAGCGTGCATCACCTGATCGGGATCGTTGATGAAATCCGGATCGTTGGAGCCGATCATGGCGTTGGTCCAGTCGAAGATCTTGGATCGGTCTTCGAGCGGGATACCGACCATCTCGGCGATGGCCTGCAACGGCAACTCGGCCGACAGTTCGGTGACGAACTCGGCGGTGCCCCGCTCACACACCTTGTCGATGATCATGTCGGTGCGGTTCTCAAGGTAATCCTCAAGCAGCGCGATCATTCGGGGAGTGAACCCACGGGACACGATCCGGCGGTACCGGGTGTGCTTCGGCGGATCCATCTCCAACATGATTCCGTCGTTGATCGCCGAGGTGGTGCCGCTCTCACGGTCCATCTCAGCCATCTGCGTGCCGCCCTTGTTCGACGAGAACACATCAGGTTGACGGTTCACCTCTTTGAGGTGAGCGAGGCGAGTAATCACCCAGAAGCCAGGGCCTTTGTCACCTTCGTCATACCAGTGGATACCGGGATCGGTCTCACGGAACTGGGCCAGCATGTCGTGATGCTCCTGGCGTTGGAACGCATCGAAATCCCAAAGATCGACATCAAAAGCCATATCCGACTCCTCACTCTCTTCCTGCGGGCCCAACCCTAGATCAGGTGCCTGCCGGTTCCTATTTCAGTTGGGGTCAGAAGCTTCGCCTTGGTCAGCAAGACCGGAGATGAAACCAAAATCTCGGGATTCCAGCAGACGGTCAACAGCTACCGCCGGGGTGCTGACCCCGGACATCACCGCCGCCTCCGCTTTGGCGCGTGCGGCAGCAAACACCGGATCCGCGTCCATCCGGGCCAGCAGGCGTTCCTGCAACATGGTCCGCATCCAGCTCAACTGTTGGGCCTGCCGACGGGCGTCTCGACCACCGTTGGCCACCATCACCGCCTGGTGGCGTTCGATCTCAGCCCACAATTCTGGCAGCCCGGAACCTTCCAGCGAAGAACAGGTCAGTACCGGAGGTTCCCAAGCGGCGTCGGGGGGTTGAACCAGATGCAGGGCCCGCTGATAGTCCAAGGCGGCCTGCTGGGCTCGCTCCCGGTTCGACCCGTCGGCTTTGTTGACCGCCACCACATCGGCGAGCTCCAACACACCTTTCTTGATGCCCTGCAACTCGTCGCCGGCCCCGGAAAGCATCAACACCAAAAACACATCGACCATGCCGTGAACGACGGTTTCGCTCTGGCCAACCCCGACCGTCTCGACCAGCACCCGGTCATACCCGGCTGCTTCCAACACGATCATCGCCTCGCGAGTTGCCCGGGCAACTCCACCGAGACTCCCGGCCGACGGGGATGGGCGGATAAAGGCCGAAGGGGACACCGACAGGCGGGCCATCCGGGTTTTGTCACCCAAAATCGAACCACCGGTTCGAGAACTCGACGGGTCTACCGCGATGACTGCTACCCGGTGGCCTCGCTCCACCAGCATCAACCCCAACGCCTCAATGAACGTCGATTTGCCAACCCCCGGTACCCCGGTGATCCCTACCCGCAACGCCGCACCCGCATGGGGCAGCAGTTCGTCCAGCAACGCCGCCGCATCGGCCCGATGATCGGGATGGGTCGACTCAACCAAGGTGATCGCCCGACCAATCGCCGTGCGGTCACCGGCAAGTACACCGGCAGCTAGTTCTGATGGCACCCCTTGACGCTACCTATGATGAGGCCCATGATCCGTCATCACGTCCTTATCGTGCTCAACAACGACGCCAAAGCGGTCGCCGACCAGATCGTCGCCGAGCTCGCCGCGTACGCCCCGACCTGTGCACACATCCGCAGCTATCAGGTCGGACGGGACGCCGGTATCACCGAAGGGGCTGCCGATGTTGCGGTGGTCGCCGAGTTTGATGACGTTGCCGGATATCGGGCTTACGCCACCGACCAAGACCACGTTGACATCATCAACCGTCTGATCGCCCCCAACGCTGCGCAGTTGTTGCGCTGCCAGACGCAGATCTGATCCGCCAAAGCCCGGCTCGCCATACTCCGGCGGATCAGCTTGATTAGCTCAACAGGTCGAGCAGCTCGGCGGCCGCTTCAGGAATGACCGTTCCCGGCGGATACACCGCAACCGCGCCCAACTCCAGCAAGGTCGGAACGTCATCGGGCGGGATCACTCCACCCACGGTGATCTTGATGTCGGGACGCCCCAACGCGGCCAGCTCGGCTCGTAGTTCGGGAACCAGCGTCAGATGGCCAGCCGCCAACGATGAGGCCCCAACCACGTGCACATCGG
The DNA here is from genome assembly GCA_017852795.1 of Candidatus Neomicrothrix sp. Classification (GTDB taxonomy): domain Bacteria; phylum Actinomycetota; class Acidimicrobiia; order Acidimicrobiales; family Aldehydirespiratoraceae; genus UBA11606. The sequence continues at coordinate 69,744 of JAFMKU010000002.1, read as the reverse complement.
CCTCAACGGCTTGACGAGCCACTTCGGCTGGCGTCTGGAACAACGGCCCGATGTCCACATCAAAGCCAAGATCGGCAAACGCGGTTGCGATCACTTTCTGGCCCCGGTCGTGACCGTCCTGACCCATTTTGGCCACCAAAATCCTGGGCCGACGCCCGTGCGCCTCGGCAAACGCCTCAACCCGGGACCGAACCGCTTCTACAACACCCGCATCATTTCCCACTTCGGACCGGTACACCCCTTCGATTGTTCGGATCGTCGCAACATGACGACCATAGACCTTCTCCAGCGCATCGCTGATCTCCCCGACCGTCGCCATGGCTCGGGCTGCGTCGATCGACAAGGCCAGCAGATTGCCGTCACCGCGTTCGGCAGCGGCAGTCAACGCATCCAAGGCCACCGTCACCCGTTCGCTGTCGCGCTCGGCTCGAAGCTGGTCGAGTTTGGCCAACTGAGCCGCCCGAACCTCGGCGTTGTCGATCCGCAGCACCTCAATCGGGTCTTCCACCCCTGGGTCTAGGCGATACCGGTTGACACCGATCACGGCCTGCTGCCCTGAATCGATTCGGGCTTGGGTACGAGCGGCTGCTTCTTCGATCCGAAGTTTAGGAATCCCGGCCTCGATCGCAGCGGCCATGCCCCCCATCGACTCAACCTCGCTGATATGAGCCCAGGCTTTTGCCGCTAACTGCTGAGTCAACCACTCGACGTGATAGCTCCCGCCCCACGGGTCAACCGTGCGGGTGGTGCCGCTCTCCTGCTGCAAAAACAGTTGCGTGTTGCGGGCGATCTGCGCCGAGTAGTCGGTCGGAAGCGCCAACGCCTCATCCAACGCGTTGGTGTGCAACGACTGGGTGTGCCCCTGAGTCGCGGCCATGGCCTCCACACAGGTTCGGGTGACGTTGTTGTACACGTCTTGTGCGGTCAACGACCAGCCGCTGGTTTGGCTGTGGGTCCGCAACGACGACGATTTCGGGTTGGTCGGCCCGAACTGCGCCATCAACTGTGACCACAGGAGCCGGGCCGCCCGCAGCTTTGCGACCTCCATGAAGAAGTTCATGCCGATCGCCCAAAAGAAACTCAGCCGCGGCGCGAACGCGTCCACGTCCAGCCCGGCGTCAACCCCAGCCCGCACGTACTCCACCCCGTCGGCCAGCGTGTAGGCCAATTCAAGATCAGCGGTCGCTCCCGCTTCCTGCATGTGATAGCCAGAGATCGAAATCGAGTTGAAGCGCGGCATCTCGGTGCTGGTGAACGCAAAGATGTCCGAAATGATCCGCATGCTCGGCGCCGGTGGGTAGATGTAGGTGTTGCGGACCATGAACTCTTTGAGAATGTCGTTCTGGATCGTGCCGGCCAGCTGACTGGGCTCCACCCCCTGCTCCTCAGCGGCCACCACGTAGAGAGCCAACACCGGTAGGACCGCACCGTTCATGGTCATCGAAACCGTCATCTGATCCAACGGGATCCCCGCGAACAGTTGACGCATGTCCAGGATCGAATCGATTGCCACACCGGCCATGCCCACATCACCGGTCACCCGAGGGTTGTCCGAGTCGTACCCGCGGTGGGTGGCCAGATCGAACGCGATCGACAACCCCTTCTGCCCGGCCGCCAAATTGCGGCGGTAGAAGGCGTTCGATGCTTCCGCAGTGGAGAACCCGGCGTATTGACGGATCGTCCACGGTTGGTTGACGTACATGGTCGGATACGGGCCCCGCACGTAGGGCGGTAACCCCGGAAACGACTGCGGGAACGCCAGGTCGTGAACCGCCAAGGACCCCAACGAGGCTGGAACGTCGATCCCTTCCGGGGTTGACCAGGCCGGAAGCTCCGAAGCGTTGGCCGCAAGCACCGGTGCCGGTGAAACGGTCGAGAAATCCGGAATCGCACTCATGACTGGCCCCCCAACTGTGACGACTTCAATAACGCCATACAACCAACCAGATACAGCAGCCCACCGGTCAACGTGAGCAGATCACCGTTGACCACACCAACCGCCACAAACACGGCTGAACCGGCGACAAACAGCAGCCAGCCAAGTTGTTCCAGCTTTTGCATCAGCGCACCCCCAACCGTCGTTGCACATCGGTCAAAACGTCCACCACGTCGACGCCAACATGCCAGAAGGCGTCAACCCCCGCGGCTCGCAACGCATCGGCGTCGGCTCGACGACCGGCAAGGGCAACCCAAGTTGCCCCTGCTTGTTTCAGCGCGGTGGCGGTCGCTGCGGCTCGCTGGTCGTACACCTCGTCGCTGGAACAGATCACGGCGAGCGACAAACCCCCCGCGCTATATCGAGCGGCGGCTTCCAGCGGCGACGAGGCACCGTCGTGTTCGCTATCGACCGCATCAATCCCACCGACCGCTAACAGGTTCTGCACCCAAGTGGACCGGGCGGTGTGCTCAGCGAGTGACCCCAGTGCAACAACCTGCACCGCCACCGTGGCGCCAACAGCTCGGGCGGTGTCCGCCGCGTTTCGCAGATCTTCAAAAACGGCGGCGGGCCGACGAAGCGGAAACCCGGCATCGACCGGTGACCCCCAATGCGGCCCCACCGGTTCGCGGTCGGGGAACTCCGAGACGCCAGTCACCACCTGGCGGCGGGTAGCCACCGCGTGGAACTCCCGACTCCAAGCCTCGTCCACCGCAGCCCGGACCCGGCCATCGGTGAGTGCCGAAGCCATGCCACCAGTGGACTCGATTTGTTGAAACGCCGCCCACGCCGCGTCAGCGATGCGAGCCGTCAACGACTCGATGAACGCCGAACCACCCGCCGGGTCGACCAGCCGGTTGATTCCCGACTCGTCGATCAGCAGGTGTTGCAGGTTGCGGGCTACCCGTCGAGCGAGCGGGTCGGCACTGCCATCGAACGGCAGCACCGTCACCGCATCAACCCCGGCGACTCCCGCAGCAAAGGTCGCAGAAGTCGCTCGCAAAATGTTGACCGCCGGATTGCAGCGGCTGAACATGGCAGCCGACGTGACCGCCTGAAACCGGGACACCGACGGGTCCACCCCGCAGGCGGTTAGCACCGCCGACCACTGCTGACGAGCCGCCCGAAGGCGCGCCATGGTCACGAACTGATCAGCGTCGGCTGACAGGCGGAACCCGATCGTGGCCGCGGCGTCGGCGACCGAACAACCCGCCGATTCCAAGGCCCGTAGGTAGGCCACACCGGTCGCCAGCATCCAGGCCACCTCGTCCACTTCGCTCGCACCGGCATCGGCGTAGCGGCAGGTATCGACCGTGAACGCCACCACGTTCGGGGCTGCGGCCCGAGCCGCGACCGCAAGCTCAGCGGCGGCGTCCACATCGCCAAGCTGACCGGAGCGGGCGAACTCACCTAGCGGGTCCAGCCCCAACCAGGCCCCGGCCGTGGCCGAAACGCCGGCGTTGTCCAACAAGTCAAGCAGGGCGTGAGCCGACTCTCGGTTGGTGTGAGGAGCAAGCGCAACCGGCGCCACATCAAGCAGCACTCCGTCAAGGCACGCGGCCAAAACCGAAACGTCGAGCGGTTCCTCGCTCGACAACTCAATCGAAGTCACCCCACCGTTGAGATCGTCGAGCACCGCCACCGAGACTGCGGCTGGGTCACCGACACGGTGCTGCTGGCGAAGATCCCAACCAAACCGCAGGCGGTGATCGTCGGCTACCCCAGAAACCGAAGACGAACCATCCGGGACATACAACGGGTCGATCGAAAGGCCACCCGCGGTTGACGACACCAACACCGAATCGAACGAGCGCCCCTTGAGCACCCCATCGACAAGTTCACGCCAATCTTCCTCGGTGGCCGGTGGTTCTGCCGGGTCGAACCGGAAGTCGGAAGCAGTCATGCCAACACTGTAGAGGCACATCGTTTTGGTCCTACAGCCCGTACCTCGGTTACGGTCAGACCATGGGCATGCCAAAAGACATCGGGGCTATCGACTGCATGATCGGATTCCCCGAACCTGACTTCGCGGTGTACGACTTCATCCGGGGCCAACTCAAAGACACCGAGTCAACCGATTTCGAGTTTCCGGTTGAGTACATGTTCAAAAACGTGCCCAAAGAGCTCTACGGGACCGACTCCGACCCGATCGCGGTCACCCTTGGAGAAATGGACCGGTTCGGCATCGAATACGGACTGATCGGATGCGAGGGGGAACTTTCGCAGCGGGCGCTACGTCAACACCCGGAACGGTTCATTCCGTCCGCCAACGTTGACCCCAACGACGTGGTCGGTGAGGTCGCCAAACTCCGCCGCCAAAAAGAAGAATGGGATATTCGTGCGGTTGGCGCGTTCCCAGCCGGATGCGTTCCGCAGGTGCCGATCGACGACCCGAAGTTCTACCCGATCTACTCGACCTGCTGTGAGCTCGACATTCCGATCTTCATCTGCGCTGGTGTCCCTGGACCTCGACTCCCGATGAGCCCCCAGTTCGTTGAACGTATTGATCAGGTCATGTACGACTTCCCTGAGCTCACGCTGGTCACCCGGCATGGCTGCGAGCCGTGGGAGAACCTGATGGTGAAGTTGATGCTGAAATGGCCAGGGCTGCATTACTCAACGTCGGCGTTCGCTCCGAAGCATTACCCCAAGGCGATCATCAACTACGCCAACACTCGAGGTGCCGACAAGGTCCTGTACGCCGGTTACTTCCCGATGGGGCTTTCGCTGGAACGGATCTTTACCGACATGACCAACGTCGGCTTCAACGACGACGTCTGGCCCAAGTTCCTGCGCGGCAACGCGGCTCGACTGCTTGGTCTCGACGGCTAAGGAACCGTGCCGGTGTTGTCAACCGGTCACCCATCCTTAATCAGATCGAACGACCTGAGGCGGCCCAGTATTCGTCTTTGAGTAGACGCTTGTAGAGCTTGCCGGTCGGATGACGAGGCAACTCGGCCCGGAAATCGATGGTGCGGGGGCACTTGACATCGGCCAAGTGTTCTTTGCAGTAGGCGATCAACTCGGCCGAAAGCCGGGACGCGGCGGCGTCATCGGCGGGCATCTCCACCGGCTGAACCACCCCCTTGACCTCCTCACCGAAGTCGTCGTTGGGAACCCCGATCACGGCCACATCGGCGACCTTGGGGTGCATGGTCAGCACGTTCTCCGCTTCCTGCGGGTAAATGTTCACCCCGCCAGAAATGATCATGTACGCCTTGCGGTCGGTTAGATACAAGAACCCGTCCTCATCGACCCGGCCGACGTCACCCAGCGTGGACCAACCGTTCGCCAACCGAGAACCGGCGGTCTTTTCTGGGTCGCCGTGGTACTCAAACGCCGTGTCGCTTTCGAAGTAGACGGTGCCCTCTTGGCCAACCGCAACTTCTTGACCTTCGTCATCACAGATATGGATGACCCCAAGCACCGCAGCCCCCACCGTTCCCGGATGGGCTAACCATTGCTCGCTGTTGCAGTACACGAACCCGTTGCCTTCAGTACCGGCGTAGTACTCATGGATGATCGGACCCCACCAGTCGATCATCTTGTGTTTCACCTCCACCGGGCAGGGCGCCGCGGCGTGGATACAGGCCTGCAACGAGGACACGTCGTAGCGGGTGCGCTGCTGCTCATCGAGTTTGAGCATCCGCACAAACATGGTCGGCACCACCTGAGACACCGTGATCTGATGGGTCTCGACCAGCTGCAAATACTCCTCAGGATCGAACCGTTCCATCACCACCACCGTGCCGCCACTCATGTGGATCCCCATGCAGAAACGCAACGGAGCTGCGTGGTACAGCGGAGCCGGTGACAGATACCGCGAGTTCTCGTTGAACCCGAACAACAACGCCCCGAGCCCGCCAACTCCACTCCCGGCGGTTTCCAACGGCTCCGGAACCACCGTGGGCAGCACTCCTTTGGGTCGGCCCGTGGTGCCCGAGCTGTACAGCATGTCGCGCCCGGCAACCCGGTCCGGTAGCGGGTCCGGCGACGCAGCCGCCACCGCATCTTCGTAACTGTCGTAGCCGTCGATCACCGAATCGACCATCAACCGCAGTTCCACGTCAGGCATCTGGTCCAACAACACCGCGGCCTGATCGGCCTTGTAGGGCGAGGTGATGAACGCCTTCGCCTCACAATTCTCGATGATGTACGCCATTTCTTCGGTGGTCAGCCGGCTGCTCATCGCGGTGTAGATCAACCCCGCGTAGTGCGCACCCCAGCAGATCGCGAGAAACCGAGGATGGTTCTCTAAGCAGAACGCCACGTGATCGCCGGGTTCGAGACCGATGCCGCGAAACAGGTTGCTCAGCCGGTTCGCTTCTTCATCCAACTCGGCAAACGTGATCGTTTCACCCGAACCGGCCATGACGATCGCCGGATGATCGGGACGGGTTGCAGCGTGAGCACCTGGGTACACAGTTCCTCCTTAGGAAACGCGAAAACTGTTTGGAAACGCGAGACGACAGGACGCTAGCCGTCGACGGTCAGACCGTGAAGCCCCCGTCAACATTGAGATGCTGACCGCTTACGAAACCGGCTCGGGGCGACGCCAGGAAACACACGGCTTCGGCGATGTCCGCGGCTACTCCAAACCGGTGAAGCGGAATGTTGCGGCGGGCCACCTCCAGCGCTTCGTCGTCGAGATCGCCGGACGCCATCAACCGTTCGGCCATTCCGTCGGTCAACATGCCGGGTCCTACCGAATTCGCTCGAACCCCGAACCGTCCCTCCTCGGCGGCGATTCCCCGAACTGCGGCCTGAACCGCGGCTTTGGGAATGGACGACAGGCCGTCACGAACCGGGTAACGGTCGGTAGCTGCGGTGGTGACCGCCACGATGCTGCCTTCGCTACGGCGCAGATGCGGGAGGCAGGCGACGGCCACCGCGAAGAACCCGGCGGCGTCGGCTTCGAGTTGGTCACGAACCTCCTCGGGCGAGACCAGACTCAGGTGGCGCTGAGGAACATGAGGACCCGCCGCGTACACCAGCGTGTGAATCCCGCCCGCGTCTTCGCTCACCGAATCAACCGCGGCTCGGCAGCCCGCATGGTTGCGCAGATCCAACTGAACCGTCCACGCTCGACGCTGATGATCTCCGGCCTGACGAGCCAGGCGGTCGGCAGCATCGCCGTTGGACCGGAACGTCAAGGCCACGTCGCTGCCTCGAGCGATCAACGCCTCGACGATCGATGCGCCCAATCCGCCGCTGCCACCCACCACCAATGCGGTTCCGGGCCGCTCGGCAAAGTCCTGCGACAAGTCAAGGTTCGGATCGATCATGGGTACAGCGTGCCTGTTCGGGCCATCAACGCGCCAACCACACCGAACAGAATTCCGTCGCCCTCTACCGACCCGGCTCGTGGGCCAGCTCCACCTCGACCGGTATGGCGTTCAACACGCTGGTGCCGGAAAGCGGATCTAACGCACTCGGGTCGGTCAAAAGGTTGGAGTTCACACCGGCGTAGCGGGCCGCCACCGCCATTTTCGTCCCCGCCACCCCATGCCCCCAGCCGTGCGGGAGCGAAACAACACCCGGCATCACCACATCGGTGACCTCCACTTCGACCGCCACCTCACCCACTTCGGAACGAACTCGAGCCTGTCCCGCATTTACCAAACCCAGCTTCGCGGCATCGACCGGGTTGACCTGAAGGGTGCAGCGCGACCGGCCCCGCACCAGCACCTCCAGATTGTGCATCCAAGAATTGTTGGACCGCAGGTGGCGACGCCCAACCAGCAGCAGGCGATCATCGTTGGCCCAGTCCCCAACCCGAAGCGCCAAACGCTCCAACTCCGGGCCGAACGGGCCGGCAAACAAGTTGATGCGTCCCGAGGCGGTGCTGATCAGCTCCGGAAGTCGAGGTTCCAACGCCCCCAGGTCACAGCCGTGCGGATGGGCTAGGAGCCATTCCAAACTCAACCCGTCGGGCACCGCCCCGAAACCGTCACCGTAGGCGCCGGTGCGGACCAGCACATCAAGCACCCGGTCGCTGCCCCGTTCCCCGGTGACCATGGCTGCTAACTCCTCCGGGTCCCGACCGAACACCGGAGAACCAGGTGCGATGACTTCGCTGGCCAACAACTGGTCGACCAACTGGTCATCAACCACCTTCGGGTCGGTGGCGTCCATCCCGAGGGCGAGCAACGTCAGCCGGGCCATGATCTCGTCCTCGGCAGGCTGATCCGAGGCAAAGACCGGGGGCGAATAGTTGGCCACGTTACGGATCGACAACCCGTAAAAAGCCAGGTCGTAATGGCTCTTTTCGAGCGCGTCGGCTGGAGGAAGGATCACGTCGGCGTGGCGGGTGGTTTCGTTGAGGTAAATGTCGACGCTGACCATCGCCTCGACATCAGCCAACGCCTCATCCATCCGGCGACTATCCGGACAAGACAAAACCGGGTTGCCAGCCACCGTAAACATCATCCGAAGCTGGCCGTCACCGGGAACCAAGATTTCGTCCGGAAGGTCGGCGGCAGGGAGTTCACCCTGAACCTCCGGGTTGCCGTTGACTCGACTTGTCCACCGTCCGACCTGATAGTCGCGGCCGGGCCGAGCGGCGCGAACCCGTTCGGTCGCTGACCGCGGGAACATGGCGCCCCCCGGTTCGTCAAGGTTGCCGGTCACGATCGACACCACGTCGATCAACCAGGTGGTCAACGTCCCGAACTCCACCGTGGTCGTACCCAGCCGACCGTGGACCGCAGCCCGGGTCGCCCCGCCAATCTCGGCCGCCAACGCAACGATCGACGCGGCCTCCACACCACAGACCGTGGCCGCCAGTTCGGGGGTGAACGGCTCGACCGATTCACGAAGCTCCGCAACCCCATCGACCAACGCCAACACTCGCGTCTCGGGGAGAGGCCCCGCCGCCAGCAGCAGGCGCACCACCGCAGCCAGCAGCACCGCGTCGGTACCGGGTCGAATCGCCAGATGCAGATCGGCGGTCGCCGCGGTCGCGGTTCGGCTGGGATCGATCACGATCACTCGACCACCCCGAGCCTGAATGGCTTTCATGCGATCACCAAAACCGGGGGCGGTACAGATACTGCCGTTGGAAACCAGCGGGTTTGAACCGAGGATCACCAGCAGGTCGGTTCGGTCCAGGTCGGGAACCGGCATGGAGCCACCGCTGCCGTACAGGTATCCGGAGGCGACATGGCGAGGCATCTGATCGACGGTGCTGGCCGAAAACATCGAACGTGCGCCTAACGCTTTCAGAAACGGTCGGTTGTGGGTTCCTGCTCCCAGATTGTGGACGTTGGGATTACCGAGATACACCCCGATCGACTCGTTGCCGTACCGGCTACGGATGTCGGCCAACCGCTCGGCAACCACCGCGTAGGCCTCATCCCAGCTCACCTCGCCAAAGATCGGTTCCCCGTCCGAACCAACCCCGGTCCGCACCAGCGGGCGTCGCAAACGGTCCGGATCTTCGTGGAGTTGTTTAAGCGTCGAACCTTTCGGGCAGAGAAAGCCATGCGAAAACACATCGTCGCGGTCGCCCCGGATCCGCGCCACCGCACCATCGCGAACTTCTATCTGCAGGCCGCAGGTCGCTTCGCAGAGCGGGCAAGTCCGAAAAACGACACGATCAACAGGGTTCGCGGAGTTCGACATTTGACCATGGTGGCAGGTCTGGGCGGTGAACCGCGAACAAACCCTTCAGGCTGCACATCGGAACCGCTTCTCCTCTAACCTCAGCGCCATGACCGAACCAGCCAGCAACGCCCGCGAAGTCGTGATTGTCGATGCCGTCCGCAGCCCCGTCGGGAGGCGCAACGGTGAACTCGCGTCTACCCACGCCATCAACCTCCTCGGCGATGTACAAAAGGCTTTGTTTGACCGAACCGGCGTGAACCCCGCCGAGGTGGGTCAGGTCGTTGGTGGATGCGTCGACCAAGTGGGGATGCAAACCATGAACGTCACCCGCAACGCTTGGCTTGCCGCCGGACTGCCCCTTGAGGTGGCGGCAACCACCGTGGACGCCCAATGTGGCTCGTCTCAGCAGGCCACCAACTTGGCGTACGCCATGGTCAAAGCCGGAGTGGTGGACGTCGCGGTTGGGTGCGGGGTTGAGCTGATGAGCCGGGTTCCGATGGGGGCAACCACCACCAACAAGGACTTCGGACGACCGGTCAACAAGCGGTACTGGGAGCATTACGAATTCACCTCACAGTTCGAAGGTGCCGAACGAATCGCCACCCAGTGGGGCATCACCCGCGACGACACCGACCAGTACGGGTACCGCAGCCAGCAACTTGCGGCTCAAGCCTGGGAACAGTCGGCGTTTGCTACCCAGATCATTCCCGTCGACGTGCCGGTGCTTGATGCCGACGGCAACCCCACCGAAGAGACCATCAGCGTCAGCCGTGACGGCGGGTTGCGCGAAACCACCCGAGACGGTTTAGCGACGCTCAAACCGGTCGCCCGCGAAGACGGGGTTCACACTGCGGGTTCCTCCAGTCAGGTATCGGACGGGGCGGGTGCGGTGCTCATGATGACCCGCGAAAAAGCCGACCAGCTCGGCGTCACTCCCAAAGCCCGCATCGTTGACGTTTGTCTGGTCGGCACCGACCCGGTGCTGATGCTTACCGGACCGATCGACGCCACCCGGAAGCTGTTGGCCGACAACCACCTGACCATCGACGACATCGACCTATTCGAGATCAACGAAGCCTTCGCGTCGGTGGTGTTGGCCTGGCAGAAAGAACTCGGAGCCGACCCGGACCGGGTCAACCCCAACGGTGGCGCCATCGCCCTCGGTCACCCGCTGGGTGGCACCGGCGCCATTCTCACCACCAAAGCGGTTCACGAACTGCAACGGCGCAACGGTCGCTACGCCATCGTGTCGATGTGCTGCGGTGGAGGGCTCGGAACCGGCACCCTCATCGAACGGCTCTAAGGGGGACTCCCCCAACCAGACGACCTACCCGAACGTCGTCCGGTCCGCGCCGATCAGTTCAATCCAGGTCTGCCCCGGCAGCATCGCAACCGGGATGCCATCGGCGGTCGTCCAGGTCGCCACCGAACCCAACGAAGGTTTGGTCCAGGTCACCTCAATCTTGTGACCGTCGGAGAGGACCCAACCTCGTCCCGATCCAACAAACAACTGCTCGTCGACCCGAGTGCCGGCTGAGTCGATCATGCCGGTGAACACCGACGGCACTTCGGCGATCAGCACGTTGGCGGCACCGATCTGCACCCCCGCGTCGTCGACGTACACCTTGTCGCTTTGGGTGCGGCGGAACACCCGAGCCGCAGCATCCCAACTCCAACTAGCCGAAGCACTCGGATAGTTCAGCGACGCGGTAGCTACCGGGGTGGCGCTCGGTGGAAGCGTGACTTTGTCGGTACGGAACTCAAAATGCGTGGGAGGGGCGCCACCATCGTTGGCCTCGGCTGCGATCTGCCACATTTCAGGTGCGGAGGTCATCAGGTCGTAGGTGCCGGGACGACCCGGCGCCCGGTAGTACTCGTTGCGACGAAGCGCTCCCAAGTCAACCAGCGGAGACCGGCGCAGAAGTTCGCGATGCACCGAGTTGCCACCCGACCAGATGAAAATCGGTGAGTTCAACGAGCCGGTGACGGTCAGATCGGTGGTTCGACCGGAGCGGATCGGACCGATCTCGCCGGGAGTTTGCGAATGGAACACCACAGCCAGCCGCGTGCTGCCCCCTTCGATTTCGGTCACGTACACGATGTCGGCCATGCTCAGCGCCGCCTGCGGACGGCCTTTGTTGGTGTTGTCAACCTTGGCCACGATCGCAGGGCGACTCGCAACCGACGGATCGGCCAGCGGTAGACCGGTCAGCGGGGAAACACCGTTCGCGACTGGGGCGGGAGGAAGCGCAGCCGCCGCGACGACGTTTCGGTCGGTTGCGAGTTGACCGAGCACACCGTGGTAGATCGGATCACCGGCGATAACCGTGATCGACCCCATCGAGCCGATCGGTTCAACGACCAACTCGGGGGCCGGTCCGCGAGTGGTTGGCGGTCCCGGCGGCAGTTCAGGTTCCGGAGCCTTGGAGGTGGTTGAGGTCGTCGACTCCGCTGACGTTTCCGACTCGTCTTCGGCGGGGTCATCGCCGCCACCACCACAGGCCCCTACGAGCACCACCGCGGAGCACAGCAACGCAACGACAAGCAACCGGAGACGACGACTAACCGAGGAACCAAGAGACGAGGGCATGAAGGCAGATAGTACGCACAACCAGCGCGATTTGGATGGCAGCGTGACCGAAAGGTTGCCCGCCAGAACTCGGCTACCCGAATTGCTTGGCCAACCCCTGCAACTCGGCTCGCATCTCATCCAACAGTCGCTCGGCGACGGCCATTCCGGCCTGGCTTGGTTCCGGATCGAACACCAGTGCCCACGCCACGTGGCAGGAGTCGCCGTCGTCGCGTATCAGCACGGTTGACTGCAGAAACACCAGGTCGATGTTGTGGCGCGACAGTTCCACGGCCATCCGCCACGGCGGTTCGACCGAAAGGTCCTGAACCGACCAGTGGCCGTTGCCGAGCAGAGCCGTCACCGCTGGCCAGACATCGGTCCGGGGCGCGGCGACGTGGTGTTCAACCGAGCGAGATTGGTACCTGACCTTCTTGACAGCCACCCGCCCAGACTAGACCGCTGCTCCACCAAGACTCGCAGTCACCACCGGGGGCAATCAGCGCAGACCCAACCCCAGCGCCGCCACTAACGAATCAACCAGTTCGGGCCGGCTGATGATCAGACCCGGCGACCAGACGTCGGGTTTGTTGAACGACAACGGCGAACCGTCGGCGTGGCAGCACACCAAACCGGCCGATGCCGCCACGGCGGCTGGCGCGCAAATATCCCACTCGTAGAGTCCACCGCCGTGAACGTAGGCGTCGACCTCGCCTCGGACCACCGCCATGGCTTTCACCCCGGCCGAACCGATGGAAAAGATTTCGGCCCCCAACGCCTGCTGGATACGAAAACCATCAAACCGGCTCCGGGAACGGGCGACCACGACCCGAGGGTTCGACCCGTCGTCCAACGGACGAGCCACTGGCGAAGGGGACGGGTCGGTGGCCCACGTCGTCTCCCACCCCGGTACCGCCACCGCACCAGCCACCGGTTGACCGTTCGAGACCAACGCCACATGCACCGCCCAATGAGGCGAATAGCCAAAATCGCTCGACCCATCGAGCGGGTCCACAATCCAGACCCGGTCTCGTTCGAGCCGGATCGGGTCATCGCGGCCTTCTTCGGAAAGCACTACGTCGTCGGGACGAAGCCGCTGCAATTCGTCGATGATGAACCGATGAGCGCGCCGATCGCCTTCGTATTCCAACCCACTCCAACGCCGGTCCTGCACCGGGTTGCGGATGAGGTCAACCAGCAACTCCCCCGCTTGATGGGCCACGCGGGCCGCCACCGCATGGTCATCGTCAATCTGGCCGGCCGGAGTCACCCGCTGAGTGTGGCACGTCGATGCACCGAGACGACATACTCGGCGCCGTCCGCGTTGAACGGTTCCTGATCCCAGGTGGCCCAGCGCTGGTCCACCACTAACCCCACGTCGGCGCACAACTGGTCGTAACGATCCAGCGACAAACGGCTCCGGCGGAGTTGGAAACCCGCGACGAGCAGGCCGTCCGCGGCGAGGTGCCGTTCAAGGTTGGCTACCACCAAAGCTTCAGTTCCGGGGGCCAAAAAGATCATCACGTTCCCGGGAAGGGCCACCAGATCAAACCGTCGTTGAAGCTCCACGTCGGCTAGGTCGCCGAGCTGCCATTCGAGTTCCGGTGCTTTGGTTCGGGCGGTGGAAAGCATCGCTTCATCCAGATCCACTCCCGCCACCGAAAACCCTCGGCGGGCCATCTCGATCGCTACCCGCCCGGTGCCACATCCGGCATCAAGCATCGAACCGGACCCGCGCAGGGTGCAGAGCAGATCGGCTTCGCCGTGAACCGACTGGCCAGCAGCCGCGAGCGCCCGCCAACGTTCGTCGTAGTCGTCGCCACGCGGAGCCGACGAGTGCTCCGCCCAGCGACTCAACGAACTAGCCCTTTACCAGTTCGGCCAGCAGGCGAACCTCGTCAACCGACCGGGGAGCGACGTTGAGCATCGTGACCGCGCTTTCTTCCCACGCCTGCAACCGGTCCTTGATCCGTTCGACCGAACCGACAATCGAAATTTCGTCCGCGAACTCGGTTGGCACCGCGGCGATGGCTTCGTCGCGGCGGCCTTCCATGAACAGGTCCTGAATACGGAACGCTTCTTCTTCAAACCCCATCCGGGCCATCAGCTTGGTGTGGTAGTTCTGGCCTTTTGCCCCCATCCCACCGATGTAGAACCCGAGCATGGCTTTGGTCGGCCAGAGCGCCTCCTCCACGTCGTCGTGGACACGCATCGAGACATTGACCGCGATCTCGAAACCAAGCTTCCGGTCTTTGATCTGGTCGTGATACACATCGGCCCGCCACGGCGAGTAGTACAGCGGAAACCAGCCGTCGGCGATCTCAACGGTCTGCGCCACGTTCTTGGGCCCTTCGGCCCCGATCCAGATCGGAATGTCCCGCAGCGGGTGAGTCATCACCTTCAAGGGGCGACCCAACCCTTCGGAACCTTCACCGCTGAACGGCAACTGATAATGGTCTCCGTCGAACGCCACCGGTTCTTCCCGGGCGAACACCTGCCGAAGGATCTCGACGTATTCGCGGGTGCGGGCCAGCGGGCGTTTCGACGGCATCCCGTACCATCCTTCGACCACCTGAGGACCCGACACCCCCAACCCCAGAATTGTTCGCCCCTGCGAGATGTGATCCAACGTGATGGCGTGCATCGCGGTGGCGGCCGGTGTCCGGGCCGACAGCTGCGCCACCCCGGTGCCCAGCCGGATCCGCTCGGTGTGCGCAGCCAGAAGCACCAGCGGAGAAAACGCGTCCGAACCCCAAGATTCCGCGGACCACACCGCGTCAAAACCGGCCTGTTCGGCCGCCACGGTGATCTCCACAAAATTGTCGGGCATACCCCGACCCCAATAGCCCCAGGTGAGTCCCAATTGCATGCCTAGGACGGTAGCCGCTCTCGCCTCAACGGACGATTCTGCCTAGGGTTCGGCCATGCCGCTTGACCGGTTCACGCTCGTCAACCAGAACCCAACCGTCGACGGACCGGTGCGGGCCGAGTTGGTGGCGTTAGGAGCAGCGCTCGAAGAACTGCTCGTTACTGACCGCGACGGCAACCTCGGAAACGTCACCCTCCGACTCGACCACGACGACGACCGCTACGACCCGATCCGAAACCCGTATCTCGGAGTGACCGTTGGCCGTTACGCCAACCGGCTCGCCGGGGCCCAGTTCACGCTCGACGGCGTCACCCACCAACTCCACGCCAACGAAGGACCGAACCTTCTTCACGGCGGCGACCACGGGCTCGGCCGGCAACTCTGGTCCGGGACCCAGACCGCAGCCGACACGGTGCAGTTCACTCTCGTAAGCCCCGACGGCGAGATGGGGTTCCCTGGCGAACAAACAACCACCGTCAGCTACCACCTCAGCGGGGCCAGCCTTCGGCTCGACCTGACCGCCACCACCACCAAACCCACCATCTGTTCGCTCACCAACCACACCTACTGGAATCTGGCCGAGCAGCAGCCGACCATCGATGACCATCTGATCACCATCAACGCCGACACGGTGATCCCCGTCGACGAAGCCTTGATCCCCAGCGGTGCCCCCGAGCCGGTCAGCGACGATCTTGACTTCAGAACCCGGCGGCGGATCGGCGATCGGACACCGCCACGAACCAAGACCGGCTACGACCACTGCCTGATGATCAACGGTTCCGGCTTCCGCCACCATGCCCGGGTCGAGAACCCAACGAGCGGAAGGATCCTTGACGTCTGGTCCGATCATCCAGCTATCCAGTTCTACACCGGTGTGCATCTCCCGGGGACCCACGGTGGCGGACGGGACCACTGCCCGTTCGCGGGGCTAGCCCTCGAACCGCAACATCCCCCCGATGCTCCCCATCAAGAGTGGGCTCATAGCCCGGAACTTCGTCCCGGGCAGCAGTACCACCACCGAATCGAATACCGCTTTTCAACCGACGCCTCACCGACTGCTAGGGAATACCTATGACCAACCGCCTGACCCACCGCAGCCGTTCCGTTGCCAACAAAGTGGTCCTCATCACCGGAGCGGCATCCGGGATGGGACGGGCCACCGCTTTTCTGTTTGCCGACGAAGGAGCCCGAGTAGCGGTCACCGACCTCAACCCAGACGGTGTTCAGGCGGTCGTCGACGAGATCCGCACCGCCGGAGGAACCGCTCACGGCACCGTGCTTGATGTCACCGACCCGACCGCCATCGAGCAGGCCATCGCCGAAATCCGCCACGAACTCGGACCGATCGACATTCTCGTCAACAACGCAGGCATCACCGCGGGGAGCCCCATCGACGACCCGTCGTTCGATCAGGTTTGGGATCTCGCCCTCAACGTTCTGCTCACCTCCCAACAGCGGCTGGTACGAGCCTGCCTCGACGATCTCAAAGCCAGCGGTGAAGGCCGGATCATCAACATCGCCTCCACTGAAGGAATCAGCGCGCAACGAAACGCCACCCCCTACACCGCGGCCAAACACGGGGTCGTCGGGCTCACCCGTTCGTTGGCGGTCAACCTCGGCGTGTTCAAGATCACGGTCAACGCCATCTGTCCGGGGCCGATCCTGACCGGGATGACCGACGAGATCCCACCGGACTTGCGCGACCAGTTCGCCCGCCGTCGAACCGCCCTCCGGCGTTACGGCGACCCCGAAGAAGTGGCCCACATGACCCTCAACTTAGCGCTGCCGGCCTCGTCGTACATCACCGGTGCCATCATCCCCGTCGACGGTGGCTTGACCGCCAAGAACGACTAGCGCCGTGGCCGTCATCGTCGCCGGAGGTGGGATCGGGGGGCTGGTGACCGCCCTGACCTGCCACCAGATCGGCGTCGATGTTTGGGTGTACGAATCGGCTCAGGAACTTCAGCCGTTAGGGGTCGGCATCAACCTTCAACCCAACGCGGTGAGAGAACTGTTTGACCTCGGCCTCGCTGATCAACTCGCAGGGCTCGGTGTCGCCACCGAAGAATGGGCGCTGGTGGCCAGCAACGGACGAGAGGTCTGGTCTGAGCCTCGAGGACTCCGCGCCGGATACCGATGGCCTCAATATTCGGTTCACCGCGGCGAACTCCAGATGATGTTGCTCGCCGAAGTCCGGAAACGATGCGGGGCCGACCGGGTCATGACCGGACACCGCCTGGTTGGCTACCAGCAGACCGGCACCCGTATCCGTGCCCGGTTCGATACCCGCGACGGAAACCACCGTGACATCGACGGCGACTTGCTGATCGGCGCCGACGGCCTTCATTCAGCGGCCCGCCGGCAACTTTTCCCCGACGAAGGTGAGCCGATCTGGGGTGGAGCGGTCCTCTGGAGAGGCACCGCCCTTGGCCCTCCGATCCGCACCGGAGCCTCGTTCACCCTTATTGGGAACCTCAACCAACGGTTCGTCCATTACCCCATCGGGCAGACCGATCCCCGAACTGGCCTGCAACGCCAGAATTGGATCGCCGAACTGACCTTTGACCCGGATCGCGGATGGGATCAGGCCGGTTGGAACCGCCAAGTTGACCCGTCCACGTTTCTCCCCGCTTTCCACGACTGGGATTTCGGGTGGCTCAACGTTGCCGATCTTGTGGGCCGCGCCGACGGGGTCTGGGAGTACCCGATGGTCGATCGCGATCCGGCCCCTACCTGGTGCGATCAGCGAATGGCGTTGTTGGGCGACGCCGCCCACGTGATGTACCCGGTCGGATCAAACGGTGCCAGCCAGGCCATCGTCGACGCACGGGTCCTCGGTGCGGCGCTGGTGACCCACGGTCCAACCCCGGAGGCGCTCACCGCCTACGAAGACGCCCTGCGCGACGACATCTCCACCCTGATCCTGCGAAACCGGGGGGCCGGACCCATCGGCATTCTTGGGGTGGTCGACGAACGCTGCGGTGGAAAGTTCGACGACATCAACGATGTCATCGCAGGCGCCGACATTGAGGCGTACATGGCCGACTACCGGGCTGCGGCCGGTTTCGCCATCGAACAACTCAACAACGCGGAACCAACCATCGCCGGAACCCCACCGCTCTAACCCCCCCCAACCGACAAGAGCCGGGCTCGATCAGCTAGTTTCGTGCCGAAGCAACTCCGACGTTTTGCTTTTCGCGAACCATGCCTCATACGCCGCCGCCTCCCTCCGTTCCGCGCCGATACCGGTTGACGTTCCTCGCCCTCACCGTGGCGGTCGCGCTTTCGGCCAGCGCCGGGACCGCAACCAGCCCCAACGAACTTCGGCGCCAACGACGCCAGGTGCAAGAAGAAGCAGCCCTAGTCGCGGCCGAAGTCGACGCCCTCACCGCCGAAATCGGCGACCTCGAAGCGGCGTTGACCGCAGCGTCAGCCAACGTCGACGCGCAACAGGCTGCGACCGAAGCGGCGGAACGAGCGGTGGTCGTGGCCGAAGAAACCCTCGCCCAGTCACAGGCCGAGATCGTCAACCTCGAAGCCGAACAAGCCAAAACGAAACGGCAGCTAGAAATGGCGGCGGTCGAGTCGTACGTTTCGTTTCAAGGGTTCGACGCGGTGGAGGCGTTGACCAGTGATCCGTGGGCCACGAGTCGGGCCGAAACGCTGGCCAGTATCGGAACCGGATCGAGTTTCGAAACGATCGATCAACTCCGCCAGATTTCCAGCGAGCTCGACGAACAACGCGACATCGCCGCCGCAGCCGCCATCGAAGCGGACGCCGCTCAGGCCGCCATGGAACAGCAGCTCGCCCAGCTCACCAACGCACTCGCAGTGCAACAGGACCTGCTCAACGACGCCCTCGACCGTCAAGACCATCGGCTCGGCGAAGCAGCGGCGCTAGCCGAACTCGACGCCGAACTCGCCGAAGAGATCCGTCAGGAAGAGCAGCGGATCGCCGATGAGCTCGCCCGACTCAGGCGCCCCTCCAACGGTGGGGTCACGGTGCCACCCGGAAGCGATTTCGAGATCGTCAATGTCCAAGGGTTCTTCGTTAACGCCCTCATCGAAGACGAACTTCGCGGGCTGCTTGCGGCCATGTCGGCCCGCGGGTTCGAACTTGGCGGTGGCGGGTACCGCAACGTGGACCGACAGATCGAACTCCGACGCTCAAACTGTGGCACGTCCGACTACGCCATCTGGGAAATGCCAGCCAGCCAATGTCGGCCCCCGACCGCCCGACCCGGCCGCAGTCAGCACGAAGTGGGATTAGCGATCGACTTCACCTATCAAGGTCGGATCATTCGCTCCACCCAGAGCGCGGTCTTTCAGGCGCTGCGAGCCATCGCCGCCGACTACGGGTTCTACAACCTGCCTGGCGAACCCTGGCACTGGTCAACGACCGGTAACTAGCCGCTAGGCGAGACGGGTCCGAACCGCTGGCATCCAACGTGGCCCGGCGGTGGCATCGATCCGAGCCACAAACGACTCGTGATGCGGTTCCACCAGCTCGCAGAACCGCTGCGTGGTCGCAATCCCAGCCTCCCGCCAGACCGGAGCCGTCAACTGATCAGTACGGAACTCCAACTCGCGTCGGAACCGTCGGCCTTCGTCGTTGATTGCCTGACCCGTTGCCAACCCTTTGTCGGCGAGGCGCCGCCAACCGGTGTCGATCGCGGCATCGTCAGCGCCACGGCTACGAGCGATCCATTCCTCGTCGCCGTATTCGGCAACATCGACCATGACCGAATGCAGCAACCCAACCTCGACGTCGTTGAGATCCGCAGCCGCGCACAAGGCCCAATGGTTGTCGCCCCGAAACTCCCGAATGCAGTTCACGGCCAGCCAGGCCGAAAGGCCAGGACGATCCTCAGCCCGTTCGGCCCGAGCTCGATGAGCGGCGAACAACGGTCGAGCCCCGGCATGGACCGCGTCTATGGCGCGCCACAGGTCAGTAGCGAGCAACCCCAGATCTGAAGCCAGATCCTCGGACACTTCAGCGAGACCGGGCAGCACCGCATCGTCGCGTACCCGCAACACCTCGTCGGGGGTGGTCGCAGCCCCCACGACACCCAACACGGCCTCCACCACCGCCGGATGCACCGAATAGGTGGTGGCGGCGGCCACCGCTGCTGGCACGTTGCCCAACGGGGCAAGCCGCCAGGCAAGGATCCAAACTTTCGGAGCCGTGACCCCAAGCGCCTCGAAATCGGCAAGCGCCCGCGGATCCCACATCATCCAACCGACCAGATCGTGACTGGCTAGACCAGCCCGGGCGGTCAACGCCAGCAGATCCTGGTCACTGACGGGGTCGGGGTTCACGCAGTCAGCACCGCGTCAGCGAACAACTCGACCGACCGCCAAGCTTCGTCAACCGGCATCCCTCCGACCAGCGGGTGGATCGTGACCGAACCTTTCTGCGTCGCAAACTCGCGGGCCTGATCCGGGGTCAAGAACCGGTAGATCCCTTCGGCCCGGAGATCCTCGACCGTTGCCGCATGAGAATGCACCGGTGAGTTCTGACCCTCCGGCTGCCAATCGGCATAGGTGCGGGCTTCGAGGAGGAAATGCTCACCGAGCTCGGCCCACGCCCGATCCGGGTCCTCCACCACATGCACCTGCGGGGCTTCTTCGGGGGCGATACAGAACGGCACCGAACCGTTCTCGGCACAGAGTTCTTCGTACAACTCTTTGATCCCTGGTGGGTTCCCGTTCATGTACAACGGCAGCCCAAGTCGGGCGGCACGCTGGGCCGAAGCCTTCGCGGAGCCACCAATCATGATCTGCGGGTGGGGGCTGGTGAACGGTTTCGGCAGCACCTGAACCGTCTCCCCGTGATGCTCAAAAGGTTCACCGGACCACGCTTTCATCAACACATCAAGCGACTCGTCCATGATGCGACCCCGGCGGGACCATTCCTTGTCCATGGCGGTGTACTCCAACGGCCGGTACCCCAACCCCATGGTGACAACGATCCGTCCCCGGCTGACCAAATCCAGCACTGCGAGATCTTCCGCAACCCGGATCGGGTCATGTAACGGCAGCAGCAACGCACCGATCATGCACAGCACGTTCTCGGTGCGGGCCAGCACCATCCCGGCGTTGAGCATCGGGGTCGGCGACCAGGCCACACTGCTGACGTGATGCTCATCGAACTGCACCGCGTTGAGCCCGCGTTTGTCAAGGAACTCCACCATGTCAAGCGCAGCCCGATACCGGTCGCTCTGCTCGTGACCGTCATGGGGATCGGGATGAACGTGGTTGAGGCGAAAAACCGAGTACGTCATGCTCGGTACCGTACGGGCTAACCCTGTGGTTGACCAGTTCGGATCGAGTTCTCCGCCGAGGTGATGGCCCGAAGCGACGCCGAAACGATCGATCCGTGAATACCAACCCCCCAGATGGTGTCCCGAGCACCGGTTTCGATCTCGACGTAGGCCACTGCCGACGCATCCGACCCTGAACCCATGGTGTGTTCGGAATAGTTGCCGATGCTCCCGTTGAGCAACCCAGCTTCGGTCAACGCCGTGACGAACGCGTCGATCGGACCGTTGCCTTCACCGGTCAGCATCCGCTCCTCACCGTCGATCAACATCTTGGCCTCCAACGAGGTGCTGCCCGTTTCTAAGGTGTCGCTCGACGAGCGATGACCGATCAACTCGATCGACGGGTTTGCCGGCTCTACATAGTCCGCCATGAACCGCCGATGGATCTCATAGGAGGTGATTTCGGTACCGGAATCTTCGGTCACTTTCTGAATGCGTTTCGAGAAGTCGACCTGAAGTTGCCGGGGCAGGTCGAACCCGTACTCGTGCAACATCACATAGGCGATCCCACCCTTGCCCGACTGGCTGTTGACCCGGATCACCGCCTCGTAGCTACGGCCCAGATGCCGAGGGTCAATCGGCAGGTACGGCACATCCCAAACGTCGTACTCACCCTCCAACGGCTCACCGGGTTGCACGTCGTAAATGTCGGCCATCCCCTTCTTGATGGCGTCCTGATGGCTTCCCGAAAACGCGGTGTAGACCAGATCGCCAACGTAAGGGTGGCGATCGTGAACCGTCATCCGGTTGGCGAACTCGAACACCCGGCGGGCTTCTTCGATGTCACTGATATCGAGCCCAGGGTCAACCCCCTGGGTAAACAGGTTGAGGGCCAGCGTCACGAGATCCACGTTGCCGGTTCGTTCACCGTTACCGAACAAGGTTCCTTCCACCCGGTCGGCTCCGGCCATGACGCCCAACTCGGCGGCCGCCACCGCAGTACCCCGGTCGTTGTGCGGATGCAGCGACAAGATGATCGATTCGCGGTTTTTGACGTCACGCAGGAACCGTTCGACCAGATCGGCGTACAGGTTCGGGGTGGACATCTCGACGGTGGCGGGCAGGTTAAAGATCAACCGGTTGTCCGGGGTCGGTTCCAGAACATCCATCACCGCTTCACAAACCTCGATCGCGAAATCGGGTTCCGTGCCGGTGAACGACTCCGGAGAATACTCAAAGCGGATCGCCGACGGGTCGGCTGCTTGAGCCCGCAAGTCGCGGCATCGTTCGGCTCCAGCCACGGCAATATCGACAATCCCCGCCCGATCGCTACGAAACACCACTCGACGCTGCGTGGTCGACGTTGAGTTGTAGAGATGCACGATGCTTCGAGCCGACCCTTCGATGGCTTCGAAAGTCCGTTCGATCAACTCGTCACGGGCCTGAGTCAACACTTGGATCGTGACGTGGTCGGGGATCAGGTCCCCTTCGATTAACTCCCGAACGAAATCAAAATCGGTCTGCGACGCGGCCGGGAACCCAACCTCAATCTCGGTAAATCCCATGGCAACCAAGTGGTCCCACATCCGACGTTTGCGGATCGAGTCCATGGGGTCCACCAGCGCCTGATTTCCGTCACGGAGGTCCACCGAACACCACAACGGCGCCACCTCCAACCGGTTGTTGGGCCAGGTGCGATCGGCAAGCTCTACCGCTGGGTAGGGGCGGTATTTCTCGAACGGCATGGTGCTCATGGATCTCTCCCTCAGCAGGTTGACAATGAATGATGGAACGAAAACTGGTACCGAAAAGCAACAAACCCCCCGGCCTGAGGCACGAGGGGTTCGGCGAGCGCGCTGGGCGCTCGCCTACACGAGAAGCAGAAGGGTTGAGAAGCAACTCACGAAGAACACGCTAACCCGGTTGGAGCGAATGTCAACAGCACGAGGAGTAGTGTTCGGCCGATGAGCGCCGAAACCGCGGAAGCGGTCCTGACCGATCCGTCACTCACTTCGGTGGTCGACGCCACCATTCGACGAACCAACACCGGGTTCCGGGTCGCCAGCCATCAGGGAGCCATCGAATTTGTCGAAGGGGTCGACGGAGAACCGGTCGTGGTCAGCGAACACGGTGAGCATCCGCTCACCAACCCGGCCCACGACCAACGCCTGCATTCCCGAGACGAACAAACCGGTGCTGACCAGCGGCTCGGCCGGCACGCCACACCGCTGGCGATGGAATCGATCATCCAGTATTTCGATTCGCCACACGCCCCTGATCTGGTCGTGTTGCACTCACCCGAGTACCGCTATCACGGCAACGCCGGTGACCACGGATCGCTGGGCACCAGCCAAGCTCGGGCACCGTTCATCGCTGCCGGTCCCGGTATTCGGGCTCAAGGAATCGTTCCCGAACATCTCCGGTCCGTTGACGTCGCCCCCACGCTCGCCGCACTGTTACAGCTACCGGTCAGCGACGGCATCGACGGCCGGCATCGACCACGCGGCGGCAACCGTCTCGCCATGCAGGACGGCAACGAGGTCCGCGACCTGATCGACTACGACACCCGACCCGACCATGTCGTGGTCCTGCTCTGGGATGGGGTCAACGCCAACGCCCTTCACGAAGCAGCCGAGAACGGGCTCGCCCCTCACGTGGCTTCGCTGATCGAACGAGGCACTGCCTACCGGCATGGCTGTCTTGCTGCGCTACCCACCGCAACGCTGGCCAACCACACCACTCAGGGAACCGGTGTGCTCCCCGGTCGGTCCGGGATCCTGCACAACACCTGGTACGAACGCGCCACCGACACCCTCGTCGACCTGCTCGACTACCCGCAGATGATCAACAGTCGTGACCATCTCGCCCCTGGGGTAGAAACGCTGCACGAGGCCATCAAACGAAGCGACCCTGATGCGTTCACGGTCACCACCTACGAATACGCCGATCGGGGCGCCGACTATTCCACCTATGCACAGATGGCTTCCGGTGAGCGTCTTGGCGAACTCACCGACGACGACCGACGCCGCCACCGAACCGACGACTTCCTTCACGTCACGCCGTACCGTCAAGCCAGCGTCTGGGATGCTCACTCAACCAAGCAGGCCTGCCGCATCTGGCAAGGCGAGTACGGGGCACTCCCCCGCTATTCCTGGTTCACGCTGAACCTCACCGACGCCGCCGGCCACGAAGGCGGCCCTCACAGCGACATGGTCCGCGCAGCAATCGCCGACAGCGACGGCCGGACCGGTGAAATCCTGCACGCCATCGAACAAGCGGGACGCTTGGAGCGGACCGCGGTGGTGCTGCTCGCCGATCACGGCATGCAGTTCCATGGCGAATCAGAAACCGTCAACCTGTCCGGGCACCTGCACGACGCCGGTGTCGACCATCTGTTCGTCGACGCCCAATACCTCTACCTGCGCTGACGACTTCGCCGGTTCCGGCCCCCTGGGTTAGGGTCTCGGCCGACACAACACGCAGGGGGAAGCATGGGTTTTCCGGACAACATCGGTGCCATTGACACCATGATGGGGACGACAGCAGGGAACTACGGCAAGGATCGTTACAAGTTCCTCGAACAGGCGCTCAAAGACGCCGAATCGTCCCAGATGAACTTCCCGGCGCAATACATGTTCAAGGACGTGCCGTTCTCTGATCAGGCCCGTAGTCCCGAAGGCGACCTGATCGACCCGCCGCAAGGCGCAGAGCTGCTGCTGCCGTTCATGGACCGCTGTGGGGTGGAGATGGCCATGGTCGGTGTGCGCGCCGATGGAGAAGGCCACGGTTGGGACTGTGCCGTCAACCATCCCGACCGGTTCATTCCCTGTTTCGAACCCGACCCCAACGAAGGGGTTAACGCCATCCGGACCGTTCGTCGGCTCCACGACGAGATCGGCCTGAAAGCCATCACGGCGTTCCCGTCGGGCCGGGTACCTCAGGTGGCGATCGACGCCCCTCAGATGTACCCGCTGTATGCCCTGTGCTGCGAACTCGACATCCCGATCTTCTGCTGTGCCGGAATCCCTGGCCCTCGAGTGCCGTTCTGGCCTCAGCACGTCGAACGCATCGACCAAGTCATGTACGACTTCCCGGAGTTGACCTTCGTGACCCGCCACGGCTGTGAGCCATGGGAAGCGCTCGCGGTCAAGCTCATGCTCAAATGGCCCGGGTTGCACTACTCGACATCGGCTTTCTCCCCCAAGCACTATCCGAAAGCCATCATCGATTACGCCAACACTCGCGGTGCCGACAAGATCATCTACGCCGGCTACTTCCCGATGGGTCTGTCGCTCGACCGGATCTTCACCGAACTCCGTGACGTGCCGTTTAACGATGACGTCTGGCCCAAGTTCCTGCGTGACAACGCCCGCCGGGTTCTGCGCCTCAACTAGACCACCGGTGCCTCGCAAAAGCACCGGCCGCTCGGGCATGCTGACGTCGTGACCTTGCTGCACTGGACCCGCGAACTTCCACCGCTGCGATCACCCATTCTCGTTACCGCCTTCGAAGGTCTGTTCGATGTTGGTGGTGCCGCCACCGGCGCGCTGGAGATGCTGCGACAGTTCGGCAGCGTTGAGGTTGGTGAGATCGACGGAGACACCTTTTTTGATTACAGCGAACGGCGTCCCACCATCGGGTTCGATGAGCAAGGCAGCCGGGTGATCGACTGGCCCGACCACCGGATCCACATCCTCAACCTGCCCGACCAAACCCGCGATTTGGTACTGATCGACGGGGTCGAACCTCACCTGCTGTGGCGCACGTTTTCCGAAATCATCAACGAAGTTGCCGAAGTGGTCGACGCCGCGTTGGTGGTGACCTTCGGGGCGATGGTGGCCGAAATCCCCCACACCCGACCACCGACCATCACCGGGTCAACCACCGATGCCGACCTGGCCAGCGTCATGCGGCTCGACCAACCTTCCTATCAAGGCCCAACCGGTGTGATCGGGGTGCTCCACGAACGCCTTGAACGAGGAGGTGTCCCTGCGGTGTCGCTGCGGGCATCGGTTCCTCATTACGTGGCTGGATCGCCTAACCCGAAAGCGTCAAGGGCGCTGCTCGAACGCTTCGAACGGATCACCGGGCTGCCCACTGGTTGGGCGGATCTCAGCGACGAAGCCCGAGCCTGGGAACAACGGGTGAACGAAGCCACCATGGGCAACGACGACATCCAGGGTTACGTGCGCCGACTCGAAGAGCGCTACGACCGGCGAACCGAAGCGCAACTACCCGACGGCGACGAGTTAGCGGCCGAATTCGAACGTTTCCTGCGTCAACAGGGCGAGTAGCGGTGCATTACCTCGTTGAGGTTTCGGTCTTGCCGAACCCTGAACTGCTCGCCGATGCCCTCTGGGAGTTTGGTGCCGTAGGAGTGGAAGAACTCGACGGGCTGTTTCGGGCCGCGTTCACCGACCGGTTGGCGGCCGAGCGGGCCGTCACCGAAGTTGGTGGGACCATCACCGCAGTGGACGACCACGAAGGAGCCGACCAATGGCGAGCCTTCGCTACCACCACCTCGGCGGGAGGATTTCTGCTCGCCCCGGCCTGGACGACCGACAGCGACGAACGCACGCTCGGGATCGACCCGGGCCGGACCTTCGGCAGCGGCAGCCACCCTTCGACCCGGTTGGCTCTCACCATGCTGTCCGAGCTGGTCGGCCACGACATTCGGGTGGCTGACCTCGGTGCCGGCAGTGGGGTGTTGTCGGTAGCCGCCGCCCGGCTCGGGGGCTACGCCGCCGCCTACGAACTCGACCCGGACGCCGCCGCGATCATCGCCGAGAACGCCCGACGCAACGGCGTTGCCGACCGGGTCACGACCCAGATCGGCGACCTCCGAGACACCGCGGCGACTATCACCGGCTGCGACCTCGCCGTGTTGAACGTCACCATCGACCTTCACGAACAACTCGGTCCGCTCCTACGACCGTTCCTTCCCGACCGGTTGATCGTTGCCGGAGTGCTAACCGGTGCCCAAGAAACTCGGGCCGCTGCTGCCCATCAACGCACGATCACCCACCGGATCTCCGAAGGTGACTGGGCGGCGCTGCTACTCGACCATCCCAACCGAAGCAGGTAATCACGAAATGCGTCGGAGCCCACCGACGCCTCCTAGGATCACCGTATGGCACGAATCGACGTCCCCGCCGGCTCCGGACTCGAACGAGAACGACTGCTGATGATGCAACCCCAAGTTGCGATCGGCATGGGGGCCTACGCAACCGCGATCTATGAACAGACTTCGCTACCGGCTCGGCTGCGTGAAGTGGCCCGGTTACGGATCGCCGCCGCGAACGGTTGCCCGGTCTGTCTCAACACCCGCTCACCCCGAGCCGATGCCGACGGGTTCAGCGAACAGTCAGTGAACGAGGTCGTGAGCTGCCCGGTCGGTGCCACCCAGGGCCTTGACGGACTCGACCAACGAGAACAACTCGCCGCCGAGTTCGCTGACCGGTTCGCCCACCAACACCACGCCATCGACGACGACTTCATGGCCGAGGTCCGCGACCACTTCAGCGACATCGAAATCATCGAACTCGCCGCTCTCTGTGCCATGACCCTCGGAAATGGACGGTTTATGACTGTCCTTGGAGTCGCAGCCGACGACGACGGCTACTACCTCCTGCCCGAAGGGTCCTCGTGACCACAACGACCCGTTCCAGCGATCAGGTCGAGCTCGCCATCCACGATCTCGGCGGCACCGGAACACTGCTGCTGTTCGTCCACGCCACCGGATTCCACGGCCGCTGCTACCAACAGATCGCCAACCACCTCGCCGATTTTCGAACCTGCCACGCCCCGGATCTGCGCGGCCACGGCGATTCGTCGATACCCGAAAACGGCCGGTTCGCGTGGGCTGGTATGGCCGACGACCTCTGCGCCGTCCTCGACCATCTCGGTATCGATACCCCCATCGACTTTGTCGGTCACTCCATGGGAGGTGCCACCGTGCTGGCTACCGAACTGCGGCGGCCCGGAACCATCCGGCGAGCCTGGCTGTACGAACCGATCGTGCTCCCGACCGCCGAAGAACGCCCCAGCCCGCTCGCCGAATCGGCCCGGCGGCGACGCCCCAGTTTCGATGACTACGCCGCGGCTCGGGAACGCTACGGGTCACGACCCCCCTTTGATGCCATCGATCCGGCCGTGCTCGACGACTACGTCAGGTTCGGTTTCCGACCCGACGGTGATGAGGTCACGCTCAAATGCGCGCCAGAAACCGAGGCCCGAACGTTCGAAGGGGTGGACCCGGAACTGTTCGCTCAACTCCCAACCATCCAGGCACCGGTCACGATCGTGGGCAGCGGCGACGGAGGCCACCCAGCCCAGCTTGCCCCGATGATCGCTGAGCAAATCCCCCACAGTCAGTTCGTGGCGTGGACCGACGACACCCACTTCGGGCCGTTTACCAACCCGCAGCGGGCCGCCGACGAGATCCGGCGTGTACTCCAATGACCGCGATCTCACCGAGGCAGTGGCTTGGGCTTGAAGCCACCCACAACCCGAACCGTTGGTATCTACCGATCCGCCCCCACATCAGCGTTCGCGAACGATTCCTGTTCGGTGGAGCCGGGTTGGCCGCCGCCACCACCGCATTAGAAGAAACCACCGGTCGCCCACTGGTCTGGGCTACCGCCCAGTATCTGGACTTCGCACCGGTCGGAGAGATCATGGATCTCGACGTGCATGTGTCGGTTACCGGCAAACAAACCAGTCAGGCCCGGATCATTGGACGAGTCGGTGATCGGGAGATCATCACCGTTATTGGTGCCCTCGGGAAACGAGACCTGGCCCTTGATGCCACCTGGCCGCTCGCACCAACCGCTCGACCCCCCGCGGAATGCAAAAGCCGAGAGTACGACTACGACGCCGATTCGCTCGGCAAACACATCGACCTTCGCTTCGCTCGCACCACCGGCGACGACCGAGGTGGGCCGACCGGTCACGGACCGGGCCGGGTGTGCCTCTGGGCCCGGCCGCCCGACGAACTGCAAAACAGCGCCGCCACCCTTTCGGTGCTCGGCGATTTTGTGCCAATGGGGATCGGCACCATCGTCTCCTCCCCGGTCACCTCAAACAGTCTCGACAACACCCTGAGGATCATGAACGTCGATCCGAGCGAGTGGTATCTGCTCGACATCGAAGCAGCCGGGATCCGCAACGGTTTCGGGCACGGGCAACTGCGGATCTGGGACGAGCGAGGCAACCTGCAAGCAGTAGCGAGCCAGTCGGTGGTGGTGCGTAACCGTCGCCCGGCCTAGCCGGCGATCACATCCTGAAGTGGCCGTCGCGCGCCACTTTCCAGGCCGCGCCGGCGGTGGTTCCCCCATCGACCGGAATGGACGAACCCGTGACGAACGATGCCAAATCTGAAGCCAGAAACACGATCACCGAAGCGCATTCGTCAACCGAACCCATGCGCCGCAACGGCGTCGGGAAGTGCTCGTCGGACATGGCGCTGCTGTCACCGGCCAGACCAGCATCGCCGGGGGTTGGGATCATGTCGGGGGCGACACAGTTGACCCGCACCCCGCGGTCGGCGAGTTCCAACGCCAGCGTCTTGGTGAACTGCTCCACCGCGGCTTTCATGGCGCCGTACACCCCGAACCCAGGGGACGCATGGTGGGCTTCGACCGAAGTGACGTTCACGATCGACGCTCCCTCGGCAAGGTGAGGAATCGCCGAACGCAGACAGTTCGTTACGGTGGCGAAGTTCTCCGCGATCAGGGCGGCTTCGCCGTTAGCGGACACGGTTTGGAACACGGCGTGAAAGCCACCTCCCACGTTGTTGACCAGCACGTTGATCGAACCGAACTCCCCGGCCACCTCACCGATGAACGCTTCGACCGCCGCCGGGTCGCGAACGTCGAGCACTGAGCTGAGCACGGTGCCTCCCGAAGCCCGGATCGTTTCGGCGGTCGTGGCCAGTGTTTCGGCGTTCCAATCGCAGATCGCGACTCGGCAACCAAACTGGGCCAGCGCTCGCGCCGCGGCTTCACCAATTCCTTGACCCGCGCCGGTCACGACCGCAACCCGGTCGGTCAACAGAATTTGATCAGGGCTCACAGTCATCGGTGTTCCTCTCAACGGTCAACGGGCCCTACCCTACGCCGGTGACTCTTTCCCCCCGAACTCCTGTACTCGTCGGCCGGTCCCAAGTCGTGCTCCCCCACCCCCGAGCCGAAGAACCAAACCAGCCGGTCGACCTGATGATCGACGCGGTCCGGGCGGCTCTGGCCGATGCGGGACTGGCCGGATCGAATATCGATCTGATCGGGGTGTGCAACGGATTGTTTTCTCATCCCAACCCGGGCCAGGTCATCGGTCGAGCCGTCGGTGCCCCCGAATGCGCCTCCGTGCTCACCACCTGGGGTGGCAACACGCCGGTGGCGTTCATCGCCGAACTCGGGGACCGTATTCGTCGAGGGGACCTTGACGTTGCCGTGATGGTCGGTGGTGAAGCCAACGCCAGCCGAGACGAACTTCGCAAAGCCGGACGTGACCGACCGAAGCCAGCCGACCATCCCGCCGACGATCCGCCCGAAGCCTGGGGTGCCCCGTTGATCATGGATGCACCCATCGACCGAGAACGCGGTGGTGATCTGCCCCGCAACACCTACGCGGTGTTTGAGAGCATTCTGCGGGCGGCCGCCAACGAAACCCTTGATGCGTCCCGAGACCTCGCCGCGACGCTCTGGGAGGGCTATGCGTCGGTGGCGGCCAGCAACCCGGACCTGCCCCCTACCCCGGCGGCGAGCGCGGCTGAGATCCGTAACCCATCGGCGACCAACCGGATGGTGGCCTGGCCGTACACCAAGGCGATGTGTGCCAACAACCGGGTGGATCAAGCCGGTGCGGTGATCCTGACCAGCCTCGAAGCAGCCCAAAGGCTGGGACTCGCTCCGGAACAAGCCGTCTATCTGCACGGCACCGTGACCGCCGCCGACACCGACGTGTTGTTGACCCGAGCGGCGCTGCCGTCGGTACCGGGGCTGGACGCGGCCGTTAACGCAGTGACCCACCGCTGGGGTCCGATCAACGATTTCGACCACATTGACCTGTACGGCTGCTTCCCTTCGATCGTCCGCTACAGCACCGCGGTGATGGGAGTTGATCGCACTCGACCGCTGACGGTCAGCGGAGGCCTCGGATTCATGGGGGCACCCCTGAACTTTGCCGCCGGCCAGTCGTTGATCGCCATGATTCGCCAGCTTCGCAACAATCCGGGGGCGATGGGACTGGTGCAAGGCAACGGTGGGCACACCGCCAAACACGCCCTCGGGGTGTTCTCGACAACACCCCCAGACCAGATGGCCGACATCACCAACTTCGACCACAGCCGACCCGTGGTGCCACGAGCCGATCCGGACCTCACCGGGGCCGGCACCGTTGAAGGGGTCACCGTCGAATACGGTCATCACGGGCCTGAACGGTTGGTGGCTATTGCCCGAAGCAACGACGGTGGCCGGCTCTGGGTCACCAGCACCGACCCGGAGGCGATGACCGCCGCCACCTCCCGGGAACTCATTGGTGCTGAGGTCCACCTCGAACGCGGGATCGTGTATCTCTAAGGTTGCCGCTCGGCCGCTTTGCGGTGTCGGCTAGGTTGCTGACATGGCAGAGCATGTACAACTTGAACGAAACGTGACCGCTGGCGTTGCCGTTATCCGACTGGACCGGCCCAAAGTAAACGCCCTCAGCACCGACATGATGGTCGCCATCGGTGCCATCTGTGGCGAACTCGCTAGCGACGAAGAAACCCGGGCCGTGGTCGTCACCGGTGGACGAAAGAACTTCGCGGCGGGAGCCGACATTTCCGAGTTCCCTACGTTCGACGCCAAGGCCGCAACCGAGTTCTCTCACCTGTTCAACAACGCGCTGCTGGCGTTGGAAAACCTCCCGCAGATCACCATCTCAGCCATCAACGGGTTCGCGCTGGGAGGAGGGCTCGAAGTGGCCCTCGCCACCGATTTCCGGATGATGGCCGACGACGGGCGGATCGGTGTTCCCGAAATCCAGCTCGGTTTGATCCCGGGCGGGGGCGGTACCCAACGCCTGAGCCGGTTGGCGGGAGTCACCATGGCCAAAGACATGGTGTACAGCGGTCGCCACGTCGGGGCTGAAGAAGCACGCAGCCACCAGATCGTGTCGTCGGTGCACGACCCTGACCTGCTTTTTGATGAGGCGCTGGCCAAAGCCGCCGACTACGCCTCCGGCCCGGCTGCGCTCCGGATGGCCAAACGAGCGATCCTTGACGGACTGCACCTGCCGCTCAGCGAGGCGGTAGCGGTTGAAGCCGCCATGTTCGGGGCCTGTTTTGCCACCGAAGATTGCACCACCGGCGTTCAGTCATTCCTCGAACACGGACCGGGCAAAGCTCACTTCTCCGGACGCTAACCCAGCGACCGGCTGCAAACCCAGCGACCGGTTACGGAACTTCGATGCGGCGTAGGCGGCGGGTGGCCAACACCACTGCGGCAACCGTTATCAGGGCCAACACGGCAAACGCCGACGACTGGGCCAGATCCGCGAATTCAAGGTCTACCGACGTTTGATCGCTCAGGATCGACGTGGTGTAACCGCGGATCGAGAGTCGAGCGGGAAGGTTGCCGAAGGTGGCCGCCACCCCTTCCCAAACGATCACGTAGGCCAAACCCCAGACGATCGAGTTGCGAACCACCAACCCCAGCAGGACAAAAACTGCGGCGTAGGCGACGACCCCGACCAGCGACGTAAGCAACGCAGCCACCACCATCTGACTACCAACGTTGAGTACCGCGGCCGCGACAACGACCGGCAAGGTAGCGAACGGAATGCTCACCGTAATCCCAGCCAGCACCGCCCCGACCACGATCGGCCAGCGGTCCATCGGCCGGAGCCACAGGTACACCAGCGTCTGGTCGTCTCGTAGATCACCGAGCGCACCACCGGAGAACGCCAAGGTCACGATCGGCACCACCGCACCCAAACCCAGCAGCGCCAGCAATATCGCCGCGCTCTCCCGACGAGCCGCCAACTCCAGCATCGCGTCGCTGCTTTCGGAACGTTCGACGGCCCAGGCCACCACCGCCAGCACCGCGCCAAACAGTCCCAATCCGATGGCCCGACCGGTGGTCAACAACTGGCCGAGGAGTAGCCGGTAGATGACGGCGATGGCGGTGCCTGCCCCCACGTGATTCTTCGAGGTGGCGCTCATCGTCGCTCCACCAGATAACGAAACACCGATTCCAGATCATCATCGAGCGGCGCTAACGCATCCAGACGCGCCCCCAAACCGGAGGCCAGCGGAGCCACCGCCCGGCCGAACCGGTCGATGTCGTCAGTGTCAATCACCAGCGAATCACCGGACAGGGCAACGCTGTTGACCAAGCCATCGGCGACCAGCGCCGCCGCCAAGCGCCGAGGGTGATCCGAAACCACCCGGACGCGATGCGGACGATCATCCATCAAATCTCGAAGATCTCGATAGTCGCCGCGAGCCACTAGGCGACCTTGTGCGATCACCAGCACCTCCGAACCCATCCGAGCTACCTCATCGAGCACATGACTAGACACCAGAAGGCAGCGCCCTTCGTCGGCCAACTGATGAAACAATTCGATCATGCGCCGACGCTGGACCGGGTCGAGACCGTTGAGTGGTTCGTCGAGGATCAGCACCGAAGGGTTGTTGACGAGCGCCGCTGCCAACTTGACCCGCTGCCGCATACCTTTGGAATAGGCGGTGACCGGCCGGCCGTCGTCGGGATCGAGTTCTACTTCCCGCAGGAACCGACGGGCGGTGTCCACCGGATCGGTGACCCCGTGGGTTCGAGCGGCCAACACCACGAACGCCAGCGCATCGAGCCGGTCGAACACCGACTCTTGTTGCGGAACGAGCCCGATCCGTCCCCGAATGTCGCGGTCGGTGCGAGTTTCACGACCCAGCACCCGCACCGAACCCGACGTGGCCGGGGTCAGCCCGCAAAGCATCCGGAACAGCGTGCTCTTACCGGCGCCGTTGGGGCCCAGCAACGCCGTCACCCCCGAGCCCACCGAGAACGACACATCGCTGACCGCAACAACGTCCCCGAACGCCTTGCTCACGTTGGATGCCTGCACCATCGGCGGCGCCGGTGGTGGGCTGGCGGCCACCGCATCTGCTCCGATACCGGCCGCGACCGACGACTCGCTCATAGCGCCGACACCTTTCGATAGCGGTACCCCACGAACGCCCAGCTGGCCAGCAGCCAGAGGATCTGCCCGAGGAACACGCTGAAATTCGACAGGGCCCAATACTCCGGGGAAGTGTCACCCCAGAGCCGGGGTGAGAACTCCATCGCCACCCCCGCCGGGTCCAACAATCGCCAGTGCTCCGACATGCCACTTTCGGTTAGGGCCACCGTCACAATCGGGGCGACCAAGAACAGCAACGCCAAAGCCACGCTGGCAAAGGCCCGCCGGTCGGTCATGCTAGAAATCGCGAACCCCACCCCGATCAACAACGCGGCGATCGCCCCACCGCTGAGCGTGATTCCACCAAGCGTTCCCAACCAATTCAGGACGCTATCCGGACCGCTTCCTTCGGCCGTCAGCCCCACCAGATACAGGATTGCCGGGGCTGAGATCACCACTGCCAACACCACCACCGAGGCAACCGCCTTGCCCAGCAGGTACCGGCCCCGGGTCAGCGAAGTGGTCAGGTACAAGCTGAACAAGCCGTTCCGGCGATCCCGAACCAACGCTTCGGGGACCACCATGGCTGAAAAGACCAACACCGGAAGCCAAGTGAACCGCAGCAGTTCCCAGTAGTTCGGGGCCGCTTCGGAACCGAACATGTCCACCGGAAACAGCAGCGCCAACCCAACAAAAACCACCGCGGGGAGAAAGGCCAACGCGATAACGATCACCGGAAACACTTTGTGTCGGGCCGGACGACCCAACCCCAGAATTGACCGCACCGCCGACCACGTCAACGTTGAGACCGCCGCGAACCAGCCGGTGCGTTCGCCCTCGAACGGGCGATACCCAGCGGAGTAAATCTCTGACGTGGTCATCGCGGACCACCTTGAAAGAGGTCGTCGAGTCGCCGACGCCGATCTGAGATCCGGCGCAACCGGGCCCCGTGCTGGGCCACCGAATCTCGAGCCTGATCGGCGAGCACCGACCGTTCGGCCCCAGACAAGGTGAGCACTACCCCATCAACGTCAACCTGAACCCCAGAAGCTCTCAGCGTGGACACCACCGCATCTCGTTCGCGGTGCCCTTCGGAGCGGTCGAACAACTCCATCTCGATCCCTTCGATGGTGCCGACCAGTTCATCGAGGCCACCGCAGGCAACCAACGAACCGGCGTCAAGGGCAACGACATGGTCACAGATCCGCTCCACTTCCTCCAAGAGATGCGACGACAGGATCACGTCGATCGAGAACTCGGTAGCGACTTTGGCGATCAAGGCCAGCATCTCGTCCCGCTGCACCGGATCGAGCCCATCGGTGGGTTCGTCCAACAGCAGCAGCGACGGACTCGACGCAACCGCCTGGGCCAGTTTGACTCGTTGGCGTTGACCCGTCGACATGGTGCCCAGCGCTCGGAACCGTTCCTCACCCAACCCGACCAGCCAGAGCACTTCGCTGCTGCGAAGCCGCGCCTCGTTTCGGGGTATGCCCCGCAACTGGGCGAGGTGTTTGACGAAATCGAACGCCGGCATGTCATCAGGCAGGATCGATTTTTCGCGCGAGTACCCGATCAACGACCGCACTTCGGGTCCGTGATCGGCCGGGTTCTTGCCGAGCACCGTGATCGAACCCCCCGAGGGTGCCCGTAGCCCAAGCGCCAGCGACAGCAGCGTCGTCTTGCCCGCACCGTTAGCTCCGACCAGGCCGGTGATCCCCGACGGAACGTCGAACGTCACTGCGTCCAAGGCCAGGTTGGCTCCAAAGGCAACGGTGAGGTCTTGGGCCGCGAGTGCCGTCATCGGGACTCGCTGGTCGGGTCGGTGGTTAGGTTACAGGCCAACAAACTCACCCGTTTGCTCCCGCCTTCGGTGTCTTGCTCCCCGACCGAAACGAAGCCAAACCGTTCGTGGAAACGCAGCGACCCGTCGTTGCGAGGTCGGATGTTGACCTCGGCCAGGAGCACCGGCGCGCCTTCGGCCCGTCCCCGTTCGGCAAACTGCCGGTACAGCTCGGTGCCAAGCCCACGGGAGCGCACCGTTTGAGAAACCACGACCCGGTCAACGTAAATGAACTGTTGGTAGCGGGCCGAGAACCATCGGTAGTTGAGGCTCGGATAGTCCAGACCTGGACCCAAACCAACCAGAGCACCGGTCAGCACACCGTCGTGTTCGGCAACCAGAAACGTGTGGCCCACTCGCAGGAACTCCTCGAGATCGGCCAGCTCCAGCGCGTTGACGGCCGGCACCGCGTCGTTGTTGAGTTGCCGTACCGCGGGAAGGTCATCGGCTCGAGCCGAGCGCAACACCCCAACGTGACTGGTCTCGGTCATGCCAAACCTTTCCTAGATCCCTACGGGCTCAGATCGCGCCGTACCCGGACCCACCGTAGACCACCTGAACCATTCCCGGCACCGCATACCCACGACATCCAAGCGTCTCATCTGGCCAGTACAGTCAACGGTTGCACGGTCGCTATCCCCCGGAGATCCAATGGACACCAAAACCACTGCCGCACGCGCCGAGAACGCCTTCAAGGTGTACGGCTCGGGCGATACCGAAGTTCGAGCGCTTGACGGCATCAACATTACTTTTGCCGCCGGTGAATACACCGCCATCATGGGGCCGTCCGGTTCAGGCAAATCCACGCTGATGCATTGCATGGCTGGTCTCGACACCCTCACCGACGGAGAGGCCTACATCGGCGACCAGGCCCTCTCAACGCTGAGCGAACGCAAACTCACCCTGCTGCGACGCGACAACATCGGCTTCATCTTCCAAACCTTCAACCTGATCCCGACCCTCAGCGCCGGCGAAAACATCACCCTTCCGCTGACCTTGGCGGGCCGGGAACCCGATCAGGAATGGATCAATGAAGTCATCACGACCGTAGGTCTCGCCGACCGGATCGACCATCGCCCCAACGAACTGTCCGGCGGCCAGCAGCAACGGGTCGCAGTGAGCCGGGCACTGGCTACCCGACCGTCGATCATCTTCGCTGACGAACCAACCGGCAACCTCGATTCGGTTACCGGCAACGAGATCCTCAGCTTCATGCGCAAAGCAGTAGACGACTACGGCCAGACCATCGTGATGGTTACCCACGACCCGAGCGCGGCGTCCTATGCCGACCGGGTGGTGTTTCTGGTCGATGGCCGCATCGTGGACGAACTCACCGACCCGACCCCGGACACCGTGATCGACCGGATGAAGACGTTGGGCGGCTGACCGTGTTTCGGCTAACCCTCAAGAACCTGCTTGACAAAAAGATTCGCTTCGCCCTAACCACGTTGGCGGTGGTGGCCAGTGTGGCCATGGTGGTCGGAGTCTTCGCGATGACCGACAGTCTCCGGTCCAGCTTCGAAGGTCTCGCTGAAGACATCGCCGGCTCCAGCGACCTTTCGGTCCGCAGCGTTCAGGATCTCGGGGACGAATTCGACCGGAAGCCGGTCGATGAGGGCGTTGCCGGTGTCGTTGAGACGGTTGACGGCGTCCAACTCGTTACCCCGGTGGTGTCGTCGTTTAACGACGTGGTGGTCATCGACCGCGAAGGAAACGCCATCCGGCCCAGCGGCCCGCCGGCACTGGGATTCAGTTGGCTGCCAGATCAGTTCTTTTTGATCAACGGTGGCGCCGAACCATCCGCTCCTGACGAGTTCGCGGTCGATGTCGAAACCGCGGCCAAAAACAATCTGATCGTCGGCGAGATCTACAACATCGACGGGCCGTTGCGTCAAGAACCGTTCCGGTTGGTCGGCATCTTTCGTTTCGGTTCGCCGGAACGCCATTCCGGCCTCGGGCAGACCATGGCCGCGTTCGAACTCGAAACTGCTCGCGACTTCTTCGGGCTTGAAGGGGTCTACAACGAACTCAGCCTGACGGTGACGGCCGGTACCGACATCGCCAGCGTGCAGCAGGCCGTTCAGCAGGCGGTCGGGCCCGGCCTTGAGGTGGTCACCGCCGAAGCGATCCGCGAAGAAACGGCCGACGATTTCAACTCGGTCATCTCCATCTTTAACAACGTGCTGCTGGCCTTCGCGTTCATCATCGTGTTCGTCGCCACCTTCATCATCAACAACACCTTCCAGATCGTGGTGAGCCAACGGATCCGGGAACTGGGACTGCTGCGGGCTATCGGCGCCACCGGCCGCCAGATCAGCCGGTCGGTGTATCTCGAAGCGCTGCTGGTCGGGGTGTTCAGCACCGTGGTCGGGATCGGTTTGGGGGTCTTGCTCGGTAACGGCCTCCGAGAACTCCTCAACGTCATGGGGTTCTCGTTGCCCTCCGGTCCGATCGAATTGCGCCCTCGAACGGTTATCTGGGCCGCCGCGATCGGTATTGGCGTCACCATGCTGTCGTCGATCGTGCCCGCCCGCCGTGCTCGAACCATCGCCCCGATTGCCGCGATCCATTCCGATCAGCGGCTGGCCGGAGCGAGCCTGACTCGCCGTCTGTACCTCGGTGGAGCGATGGCGGCGACCGGGGCGATCCTGCTGGGTCTCGGTTTGTTCGCGGCTTCCACCACCCGTTCGGTGTTGACGCTGGTCGCCCTCGGCGCGGTACTGGTGTTCATCGGCACCAACACCTTGAGCCCGTCGTTCGCCCGACCAGCCGCGATGATCATCGGTAAGCCGTTGACGCTGTTCGGGATCTCCTGCACGATCGCCCGCGGGAACGCCGCCCGTAGCCCGCGCCGCACCGCCTCAACCGCGGGCGCGCTGATGATCGGGTTGGCGCTGGTAGGTATGGCCGGGGTGGTTGGGTCATCGTTGACGAAGACGTTCCTCACCACCCTCGACAATTCGGTAGAAGCCGACTACTTCATCCAGTCAACGTCCGCGGGCTTCGATCCTTCGGTGACGTTCAGCGAAGAAGTCGTGGAAGAAATCCGGGCACTCCCCGAGTTCGAGTCGGTGGTTCGCTACCGGTTCAGCCAGGGCTCACTGCTGATCAACGGCGACACTCAGGACATCTTCACCGCAGACCTAGCCGAGGTCGAACTGCACCTCGACGCCGACATCGAACGGGGCAGCCTGACCAACGCCGACCCGGTCAACGGCATCGCCGTGCACCGCGACAAAGCCGACGATCTGGGGTTGACGATCGGCAGCCCGGTGGAAGTCACATTCCCCGATGGGCAAACCGACACCCTGACGGTGGAGGCGGTGTTTCTCGACAATTCGCTGTTCGGCAACTGGCTGGTCGACAACGTCGTCTGGGAACGCCATTTCACTCGAACCGGTGTGTCGTTTGCCAGCGCCACCGTCACCGGTTTTTCTGATGACCTCCCCGAAGATCAGCAGCAGGAGCTTCTAGCCAAGGCCGCGGCGGCGATCGAACCGGTCACCAAACACTTCCCCACCGTGATCGCCGAGAACCGGGTCGAGTTCCGTCAAAGCCAGCAGGACCAGCTGAACTCGTTCCTGGCTGTGATCTTCGTGTTGCTGGCCCTGTCGTTGGTCATTGCCCTGATCGGCATCGCCAACACTTTGGCCCTCTCAGTGTTTGAGCGCACCCGCGAGATCGGCCTCCTACGAGCGGTGGGCATGACTCGGCGTCAACTCCGGCGGGCAATCCGTTGGGAGTCGGTCATCATCGCGGTGTTCGGCGCCCTGCTGGGCCTCATTTTGGGTGTGGTGTTCGGGGTAGCCGCCGCGATCGCGATACCCGACTCGCTCATCAACACTGCTTCGGTGCCCTACGGCCAACTGCTGAGCTACGTGGTGGTAGCAGCGTTCGCCGGAATCGTCGCCGCTATCCTGCCGGCCCGGCGAGCGTCACGGCTCAACGTGCTGGATGCCATCAGCCACGAATAACCCCGCACCGAGCTGATCAACGACCGGTCAGGAGTTGGACAGCAGCCGGGCAACGTCGCGAGCGATCGCCTTGGTTGCCTTGTCCGCGGCCTTTGAGACTCCACCCATCAACGTGAACGAATGGGGAAGCGTTGTTTCGCAGCGGTGCAGAACCGGAACTCCCGCCGCCGCCAACCGGTCGGCGTAGTCGTTGCCTTGGTCACGTAGCGGATCAAAGCCGGCGGTGACCACCACTGCCGGTGGGAGGCCGGTCAAGTGCTGCTCCAGACCCGGGCTCGCCATCGGGTCAACGGCCCGATCCTCAGCCACATCGGCGCTGGCCCCAAAGAACAACAGCGTCGATGCCCCCAACGGCCAGGCCTCGGCCATCGACTCGATCGAACCGCCTTCCCAGGTGGCATCAAGGCCCGGATACAACAGGACCTGAGCCAACGGCGGCCGCAAGCCGTCACGACGACGCTGCTGAGAAACCACCGCCGCCAATTTCCCACCCTGAGACGTACCAGCCACCGCGACCCGCTCGCCGTCAATGCCTAACCCGTCGGCGTGATCGATCACCCACTGGTAGGCGGCCAGCGAGTCAACCACATCAGCCGGGAACGGATGTTCTGGCGCTAGTCGATACTCCACCGAAACCACCACCGCGCCGCATTCGTCGGCCAGCAACGTGCACAGCGTGTGGTCGGTGTCAAGGTCGCCAATGACCCCGCCACCCTGATGGAACCAGACGATCGCGTCAGCTCGACCGGAGGTGCGTTGCGGATGGTAGAGCCGGATCGGGAGTTCACCGGCGGGACCAGGGATCATCCGATCATGCACCGACACTGACGCGACCGGTGTTGCGCTCCCGGCGTCAACCATGCGCCGGAAGCCTTCGCGGATCACCTCAACCGTGACGTTCTCGGGAGCGTTCTTGGCCTGCGCGGCGGTGATCAGCGCCTGATAGGCGTGCACGTGGGGGTCAAGAGTGAACCCGTCGATGGTGGGCGGGGTGCCGTGACGGCGGTTGAGCAAACGGCGAGGCAGCCGTCGCTGTCCTCTCACCACCACTCGGCCAATTCGGTCCTGAAGGCTCATTCGTCTCTCAAAACCGTGATGTCGTGGGGGTGGCTTTCTCGAAGGCCCGCACCGGTGATCCGAACCAGTCGGGTTCGATGGCGAAGGTCATCAAGGTTGGCCGCACCGGCGTAACCCATACCCGAACGCAGCCCCCCAATGATCTGACCCATCAGTTCTGCCATCGGCCCGGCGTAGCGAACCCTTCCCTCGACACCTTCGGCCACATGCTTGCCTGCCGATTGTCCGGTGCCGTAACGGTCACTGGCCCGGCCCCGCATGGCACCTGAGGAACCCATGCCGCGATAGGTCTTCCACATGGCTCCCTCGACGAGTTCAAGGTCGCCAGGGGCTTCGTCGACGCCGGCCAGCAAGTTGCCCAGCATCACGGCGTCCGCGCCCGCCACGAACGCTTTGACAATGTCACCCGAGGTGACAATCCCGCCATCGGCGATGATCGGCACACCGAGTTCGCGACCGGCGATGGTGCATTCGTGGATGGCGGTCATCTGTGGCATCCCAGCTCCGGCAACGATCCGGGTGGTGCAGATGCTTCCGGCACCCACCCCGACTTTGATCACGTCGGCGCCGGCTTCAGCCAACGTCTCGACCCCTTCCCGGGTGACGACGTTGCCACCAACCACCACCAGATGCGGCCAGTTGGCTTTGATCAACCGCACCGCGTCGACCACCCCACGGGTGTGGCCGTGTGCGGTGTCGATCACCACCATGTCCAAACCGGCGGCGGCCAGTGCCGCGGTTCGTTCTTCGGTGTCGGTAACCCCCACCGCGGCGGCCACCCGGAGACGACCGTCGTCATCAAGCGAGGCGTTGGGGTGCTCAATGCGTTTGTCGATGTCTTTGACCGTGATCAACCCTCGGAGGATCCCGTCACCGTCGACCAGCGGAAGTTTCTCGATCCGATGCTGATGCAAGATGGCGACCGCTTCTTCAAGATTCGTGCCTTCCGGCGCGGTGACCAAACCAGACGCGGTCATGAAATCGGTGACCGGACGGTTGTACTGCTCGGAGGTGCAGAAGCGAACGTCACGGTTGGTGAGGATGCCAACCAGTCGGCCGTCGGCTTCACAGATCGGTACGCCACTGATCTTGTGGCGATGCATGAGCGCTTCGGCATCGTCGAGGGTGGCGGTCGGGGGCAGGCTGATCGGTGAGGAGATCATGCCAGCCTGGGCCCGCTTGACCCGGTCAACTTCTTCGGCTTGAGCATCGATGCTGAGGTTGCGGTGAAGAACCCCGATCCCACCGGCGCGAGCGATGGCGATCGCCAAGGGCGACTCGGTAACGGTATCCATGGCGGCGGACAGCAACGGGACCGCTAGACGGATCCCCGCCAGTTCGGTTGCGGTGTTTACCTCGTGGGGCAGCACCTCGCTCCACCCCGGGACAACCAGCACGTCATCAAAGGTGAGCGCTTCAGAACCTGAAAGCACCTCGTCGTTCATCACCTCACGATAGGTCATCGATGGTCGAGTTGGCGCACCGATGGTTCGGCATTTACCCCTAGCCAATGGCATAAATTTCTATTACTCTTAGGTAACCATGATTCGGTTTCATATGATCACCAACAAGGAACGGCGGCATGACTGACTATCAGACACCAGAATGGCATCCTGCTTTTGAGCAGTACTGCGAAACCATCTACGGCCTTGACGAGGACGAAGTTCAGGTGATCCAGGCTCGTATCGCCGAGCGACTTGACGTCTCCCGGCCCGCGGTTTCCGAAATGGTTCGACGACTCGCGGCCGAAGGGCTCATCAAAGAAGGCCGGTCCATCACCCTGACCGCTAAAGGTCGAGCGCTGGCCGAGACCGTGGTGCGTCGTCACCGGCTCGCCGAGTGCTTCCTCACTCAGGAACTCGGCTTGACCTGGGCTCAGGCCCATCGCGAAGCCGGCAAGTGGGAACACATCATCTCACCTCCGGTCGAAGCGGCGATGATGAAACGGCTCAACAGCCCCACCACCTGCCCGCACGGCAACCCGATCCCCGGCACCAACTATCTCGCCCCTGATCTTGAGAGCCTCGCCAGCCTCGCGGTTGGTTCCAGCTTTACCGTGCAGCGAATCCCGGAAGCCCTTGAGTTCGCCGACGGCATGCTCGACTTCCTCGAATCCTCCGAACTGACCCCCGGCAACGGTGGCACCGTGACCAGCACCTCTCCTGACGGCGCGGTCTGCGTCACCATGGGCGGCTCCGCGGTCGCCATCGGTGCGTACGCCAGCGAACGCATCCTGGTCAGCATCAACAACTAGCGCCGGTTTTCGCCAACCAGCGACGGTGCGACGGGGCTAAAACTCCTCGATCCGTCGCACAACGACGGCCCAGGTCAGCACGGCACTCAACGCCACCAGCAGCAGGCTGGCTAGCGCGCCCTGGGCCAGCGCACCGGCTTCGCCAGCCCCCCAGATCTTGGTGGCCAGCGTGTCAAAACCGATCGGCGCCAGCAACAAGGTGATCGGCAGTTCTTTCATGGTGGAAAGCAGCACCAGACCACCACCCGCCAGCAGGCCAGGCATCATCAACGGCAACTCAACCGTCAGGAACCGTCGAATCCGACGGGCCCCGAGGGTTGACGCGGCCTCACCCAACTGGGCCGGCACCGCCTCCACCGCCACCCGCGTCACCCGGGACGCCAACGTACCGAAATGCAGGACATAGGCGGTGATCAGCAACGGCATGGTCTGGTACCAAATCGACACCCCGGGCGTGTCGATCACCCAGAAAACCAACGACAACGCCACCACCACACCAGGCAGAGCAAACCCGGCCGCGACCATGGCGTTGGCGACTCCGGCTCGGCGACTGCGATAACGGGCAATGGCCCAGGCCAGCGGCAACAGCGCCGCGATAGCCACCACCGCAGTGATCAACCCGGCCT
This sequence comes from Candidatus Neomicrothrix sp., assembly GCA_017852795.1. Taxonomy (GTDB): domain Bacteria; phylum Actinomycetota; class Acidimicrobiia; order Acidimicrobiales; family Aldehydirespiratoraceae; genus UBA11606. The sequence continues at coordinate 25,573 of JAFMKU010000002.1, read as the reverse complement.
GAGCCGAATGCAACGTTGGCACCAGCAGATCACCGAAATCGGTGGCGACCCCCACCGACGTACTCGTCGATGTCACCCCCCGCCAAGCCCAGAACCCGAACACCGCCAACGGTCCGATCAACGCACTTCCGAGGAACACCAGAACCCCAGCAAAAGCCACTGGGCGCCAACGGCCCAACGGCACAATCAGCGGATGCGCTGACCGCGCGGCCAGCTCAGAAACCCGGTGGCGGCGCTCGTAGGCTCGCTCCCCGGCGATCACGATCAAGGCCACCACAGCCAACACCAGTGACAGACCCATCGCCCGCGGCTGATTAAACAGACGATCGGCGTAGACCTGCTCGGCCAGCGTGTCGTATCCCAGCAACGCCACCGCGCCAAAATCGCTCACCGCATAGAGAAAGACCACCAACGAACCGGCCCACACCGCGGGCGCGGTCTGGGGAAGAACCACCGACCGGAACACCCCGAACGGAGAACGACCCAGCAACCGTGACGATTCCTCCAGCGACGGAGGCAACGCGGCCAGCCGGGCCGCAACCGGAAGGTAGACGTAGGGATAGGTGAACAAGGTCAGCACCAGCCAGGCCCCACGAAACCCGCGCACGTCAGGCACCGAGCCGCCACCCACCACCGACAAAAGTTCCTCAGCCAAGCCTCCGGGGGCAAACCCGGCGATCAACGCGGTCGCTCCGACGAAACTCGGGAACACTAACGGCAACGGTGCCAACAGTTTCCAGAACCGGCGGGCCGGAAGGTCGGACCGCACCGTCAACCAAGCCAAGGCGGTGCCGACTACCGCCGAGGAAACCGCCACGGTTGACGCCAGCCAGAGACTCCGAACCAACGGTTCGAGCGTCTCCCGGTCCCAGATGACTGCTACGAGATCGGTTCCGAGCTCGACGTTGCGCCAGACCACGTAAGCCAGCGGACCCAGAAACACCAGGCCCACCAACAGCACCGCGAACGATAAGAACGCGGGAGGCCGGACTCGGGTCGACACGCCCGCTACCGATCGGGCCGCGCGACCGCTAGCGCTCGATACCGCTTTCCCTGATGATTTCGATGGTCGCGGTGAGTCCCCCACCGAGCACATCGTAGTCGATGGTGTCGGCAGCAAAACCACTCAGCTCCGGCACACCCTCAGGACGGCCAGCACCCGGAAGCAACGAGTACTCCTGCGTTTCGGTAACGAACGTGGCCTGCACGTCTTCAGACAACAACCACGCCAGCAACTGTTCACCGGCCGACTGGCTATCGCTCGAGGCCAGCACCGAGCCACCCGTGACGATCACCAGCGAGCCAACATCATCGGCCGGAAAGAAGTAGTTGACCGACGCCAGCGCCGGGTCGGCTTCCAACGCTCGCAGGTTGTAGTAGTGGTTGACCAGACCCATCTCTACCTCGCCACGAGCAACCGCTTCCACAATCGCCGAGTTCTTGGGGTAGTTCGGAGATTGGTTGGCTGCCAACCCTTCCAACCATTCGACCGTGACCTGATCGCCGAGTTCGCTTCGCATGGCGGTAACAAAATCTTGGAACGATCCGTTGGTGGGAGCCACCGCTACCCGACCCGAGTAGGCATCCTTGGCCAGATCCAGCACCGTCTGGGGAAGGTCGGCCGGATCGACGAGATCCTTGTTGTAAACCAGCACCCGGACTCGACCGGTGATGCCAACCCAGGTGTGATCCGAACCGGCAAAGCCTTCGGAAACTCGACCAGTGAGGTCATCGGGGAGCTCCGCCAGCATCCCTTCGCCGGCGAGCAAACCCAACGCTCCCGGGCTCTGCGAAATGAAGACGTCGGCGGGAGAACTCGAACCTTCGGTCTGCAAAAGCAGCGCCAGCTCTGCCGAATCGCCGTACCGAACCTCAACGTCAATACCGGTCTCGTTACTGAACTGTTCAAGCAGCGGGCCAATCAAGTCTTCGGTCCGACCCGAGTACACGGTGAGTGACGAACCGTCACCTGAACCACCGTCCCCGCAGGACACCACAACCGTTCCAAGGACGGCAACTACAAGCGCCAAACCAACAGTACGAAGAAGTCTCATGTGCGGATGATAACGAGTCTTAGTGTTCCCTAACACATGACATGTGTCACATCTTTCGGTGAAGGTCACCGGTCGTGTTCGGCCACCGAAAAAGCAATCCCTGGGACTCCCGAATGACGAGCCGTCACCTGGTCCCCGACCGCAAACACCGGAGCACCAATCGTGCGGCCTCGGACGACAACGTCGTCGATCAGACAGACCGAAGTAATCGTGTCGTGACCGAAATATTCGACCGCCACCACCACCGCATCACCCTCCGGTTGCAGCACCACGTCTTCGGGCCGAACCACGACCTGAACTGGACCATTGGCTGCTTCTTCCAACGGGATCCGACCTAGGGCGGTTTCGGCGACTCGGCCGTCGGCTTCGCCAGCAATCACATCTGCAGCACCGACAAACTGTGCCAGCCAGGTGCTGGCCGGTTTGGCATACATCTGAGCCGGTGCGGCCTGCTGCACCACCCGGCCACGATCGAGCACCACCACTTCTTCACCAAGAACAAACGCCTCGTCCTGATCGTGGGTCACGTACACCGCAGTGATCCCCACCTCGCGAAGCAGGTCGGCTACTTCCTTTCGGAGCGTGGCCCTCAGGTTGGTGTCCAAACTCGAAAAGGGTTCGTCAAGCAGCAGGACCGACGGCCGCGGGGCCAACGCTCGGGCCAACGCCACCCGTTGACGCTGCCCTCCCGACAACGACTCGGGGAAACGACCGGCAAGATCCCCGACCCCAACCATCTCCAAGAGACCAATCACTGATTCTCGAAGTCGCTCCTGGCGTTTGAACGAAAGACGGCCACCCCGCTCGCCAGCCGGTAATCCGTAGGCGACGTTGGCGGCAACGCTGAGGTGCGGAAACAACGCCCAATCCTGAAACACCAACCCGACGCTGCGGTGCTCCGGAGCCTCATGGACACCGGCTGCGGCCACCGTACGGTCTCCAATCCGGATCTGGCCGGCGTCGATTCTCTGCAACCCGGCCAACGCCCGAAGCAGCGTTGTCTTGCCACAACCCGACGGGCCCAGCACCGCGATCTGCGAACCGGGCGCGGCGGCCAACGACACCCCGTCAAGCACCACCCCGCCACCCAGCGCAACGTGCACGTCTTCGACATGAACACCACGAGGCGAAAAGGATTGGTCGGTCACGGCCATCACGCTACCGGTGGGTCCTGTCGGCGACCATCGTCAACGGCAACCACCGGGCCTACGGCCTGATATTCCACCGCAGCCGAGACCGGGAGGCCCCCCGCGGCGCGACAGGTAATCGTTGGTACGGTCCGGCCTTCGATAACCCGCACCTTCCAACCAGTACCAGCGACCCAAACCAGACACTCCCAACCGTCATCGTCTTGTTTGACTTGCACGTGCCGCGTTTGTTCGTCAACCGTCCAATCGTTGAGTTCGGCAAACACCGCAAGCTCCGCGACCTGCTCAACTGGGTTCAAACCAACCAGGCCCCGACACAACGAAGCCAGCGCGACCGGTTCGTCGCCTCGGTCCACTACGGCAAGGAGCTGCTCAGCGCTAGCCATCCCCCACATCCGGCCGTCGGGAAGGCTCATCGCGGTGGGGGCAAACCGGTGACCGCCGAGATGGCTCACCCGACGCACCGAGACGTCAGGGCGTCGCTCAGCCAACTCTCCGGCCACCCGACTGCCTTCACGGCCACAACAAATGTCGTGGGAGCCCTGCGTGCACACCAGCAATTCCCGCCCGGTGCGGGTTTCGACCCGCTGATCCGCCAACGATTCCGGACCGTGCCGGAGCAGACGCTCAGCCATGCTGGCGACCTGCGCCGGCGAGGTCTGGTAGTCGACCCGTTCAAATTCGGCTCCACCGGCGGGGCGGACATAGTGCACGAGCCGACCCATTTCATCGTCAACGGGTTGGGCGGCCAACACCCGAACCCGACGACCCGAGGCCTCCACCGCACCGGGAACGAAACGCCAGTCCGGTAGATCCCAAACTGGTTTCGGCCAGGGAAGCGCCACGTCGACCACCAGCACTTCATCGACCCGCAGCGCGGTGCCCGCCGGACGAAGTCCGATCTCGGCAGAAAACTCCGAACAACGGGGAGCCAACGACGGCTCCGGCAGCAGGGTTCGTTCAATGAATCGTTCGGTCACGGGATCAACATTTCCGGAAGTGGTTCCTGATGGGCGACCGCGACCCGCTTCGTTGACCGGGTCAAGGCGACATAGAGCGAGCGAACCCCCTGTGAACCTTCGGCAAGGATCCGGGCCGGTTCTAGGACCACCACGGCGTCAACCTCGAGCCCTTTGACCAACGACACCGGAACAACCGTGATCGACTGATCAAGCCCATGGCGACTGGGTCCACCAACCGGTACGCCGCGGTCAGCAAACGCCGCGAGCGTCTCGCGGAACATGGAGCCGGCCACCACGATCGCGACGTTGCCTTCCCCGACCGCCGCTCGTTCCTCCAAGGCAAGATCCACCAACTCCGTCCCCACGTCACGCAGCGGAACAATCCGCGGTGGGTCGCCATCGAGACGAACTGGCAGGGAGGGCCGTAGCCCTGGCGCCGCGAACGGCAGCACCCGATTGGCCAGATCCATCGCCGGACCCGGAATGCGATACCCCACCGTCAGTTCACGGCGGGAAACTCCGCGGCGGTCCGGAAGCTCAGCGATGACCTGGTCCCAACCGGCGTTAGCCCACGCCCCGGTGGCCTGAGCAATATCTCCGACCACGGTCATCGAACCGTTCAGCGATCGCCGCACCGCCATCCGCAGCTCCATCGGGGAAAGGTCCTGCGCTTCGTCAATGCAGATGTGACCGTAGGTGCGCACCTCGTCGACGTCACGGCGGCCCGGTCGGGCCCCTAACAACGCCCGAGCCTCGTCAAGCAACGGCACATCGTGAAACGACCAGACCACCTCGTCGGCATGGACCGAACGGGGACGATGCAACTGCGCCAGTTCGCCCTCGCTGAAGGTCCCGCGATTGGCCGACCGAAGCAGCGCCCGAGAACCGAAAAGGTCATGCAGAAGGTGGGCCGGGGTCAACACCGGCCACATCCACTCCAACAACTCACGGATCGCCAACTCGCCGCGAAGTTGCTCACGAACCGCTTGGGGTTCCACCGGGCGACGAGCGCTGGCCGCCAGGCGCGAAAACACCAATTCCTCCACGATTCGGCGACCCGCATTATGGCGCCGAGCCCGCCGCCGGGCCTCGGTGATGATCGCCGCCGACTCCTCAACGGTCAACCGAAGCCGAAACACGCCGAAACCGACCGAGAAATCTTCCCGCAGCGGGCGCTGGCGATCCCGCACCGCCCGAGCCAACACTTCAGTGATGCGCAGGTCGCCTTTCACTGCGGCGATCGGCTCTTCATCGAGACCATCGACAGCAACCCGGGGTCGGAGCAGATCGCCGAGTACCGCGATCTCGACGCCCGCTTCACCCAGCGAGGGAAGAACCTGCTCGATGTAGGCGAGGAAAAGACGGTTCGGCCCGATGACCAGCACCCCTTGGCCTTCCAACGGAAAGCGATGGGTATAGAGCAGGTAGGCAGCACGATGGAGCGCCACCACGGTCTTGCCGGTTCCTGGTCCGCCCTGCACCAGCAGCACTCCCGGCAGTGGTGCTCGAATGATCTCGTCTTGTTCCCCTTGGATGGTCGCAACGATGTCGCCCAACCGTCCCGAACGGGAGGCTTCGATCGCCGCGATCAACGCACCCTGACCACGAACCTCACCGTCGACGGCTTCGTTGATCAGGTCACCGAAAAGCTCATCGTCAAGACCCAGCAGGGTGCGGCCCCGAGAAGCAAAGTGGCGACGACGTTCCAAACCCATCGGTTCGCGGCCGGTAGCGCGGTAGAAGGGTTCGGCAATAGGGGCCCGCCAGTCGACCACCACCGGGTCCTGATCACGATCCCAGACCGCAACACGACCGATATAGAACCGTTCAACCCCACCAATCGGGTCGATCCGTCCGAACACCAACGACCGGTCACCCAAATCCAGTTGGGTCAGCCGGTTGACGGCACCATCGACCGCGATTTCTCGTTCCAGACGGGCCTGTTCGGTCCCTCCGGATTGAGGTTGATGGCCGCTTGCTACCCGAACCGCCCGCTGGCGAGAATCTTCAAGGCAGGCGTAGGCCCAATCCAGATACGCCTGCTCGGTATCGAGTTCGGGATGGCGCTCAGACACGACAAAAACCTCAACGAAGGGAGAGAAAATCCTACCGGCCCCGCTCCGAAAGGCCATACGGGAGGCGTCAGGCCCACTTCTACGTCGCTAGCCTGCCGCTCATGGTTTCTGTCGGAGTGGTGTTCAGCGCGGGAGGGGCCAAAGGCGACCCTTGGCATAGCGGCGTGGTGGCCGCCATTGCCGAAGCAACCGGTTGGGACGCATCGTCAGCCAATCTGCTGGTTGGCACCTCGGCGGGTTCGTTCACCGCGAGCACTCTGCGGGCCGGACTCAGCGCCAGCGACGCCGACGCACGCTTCACGAACCGAACGGTGACCCCGGCTGGTCAAGCCATTTTGGATCGAATCACCACGCCCTACGCCGAGCCGATCGGGCCGCGCCCCCGCCGACCATCGGCGCTGGCCATGTCGGCCCGGGCCGTCTGGCCGCCTTGGGAGGCCGACCCGATCCGTCTTGCGTTCGGAATGCTCCCCGCCGGGAACCGATCTGGTGCGGCCATGAGCCTCCGGATCGACGAACTCTTAGAAGGACGGTGGCCCACCGCCCCCATGTGGATCGTGGCGGTGCGGTCCAACGACGGCAAACGAGTGGTGTTTGGCCGTGACGACGTCAAAGGGTCACCCGGTCAGGCGGTCCAGTCTTCGAGCGCTATCCCCACCTACTACACGCCGGTTTCGATTGGTGAACGCCGCTACATCGACGGTGCGGTGCATTCGTCAACCAACGCCGACCTGGTCGCCATGCTCGGGTTTGATCTGGTCATCGTGTCGTCGGTAAAGACCGCCACACCGGAGGCTCGAAGCTGGCGTCGAGACGCCGAACGGTCGTGGTTCTCCAACAAGCTCGACAACGAAGTTTCGCTGATCCGCAGCAAAGGCACCCCGGTGGTCGTGGTCGAACCTGGCCGCGACGAACTCGAACTCCTCACCAGCGACGCCGACCGGGCCCGTTCCGCCGCCGCGCAGGCCGGCCGCTCGGCCGCCGAACGATTGTTGGCCGGTCATGACGGCGAGGCGCTACGCCACATTCTTGCCACCCGATAGGGGTCAGCCGAAGCCCGGCCGATGGGCTGGGGCCGTCGCAGCGATAACCTCGGCGACGTGTCCGGAGCATTCGACGACCATCCCTTCATTCGTGCCTGTCGCGGTCTCCCCCACGACCGGGTTCCGGTGTGGTTCATGCGCCAAGCAGGCCGTTCGCTCCCCGAGTACCGCGCCATCCGGGGCACCGGGACCATTCTGGACGCCATCGCTGACCCTGACCTCTCAACCGAGATCACGTTGCAGCCGGTTCGGCGCCACAATGTCGACGCCGCCATTCTCTATTCCGACATCGTGGTACCGGCCCACGCCATCGGCTTCGGACTGACGATCACCCCTGGGGTCGGCCCGGAAGTGGACGAACCGTTCCGGCACGAAGACGATCTGGCCCGGTTGCGGCCCCTCGACCCGGAAGCCGACACACCGTATGTGCTCGAGACGGTGCGCCAGTTGGTGGCAGAACTCGATCGGCCCCTTATCGGGTTTGCCGGTGCGCCGTTCACCGTGGCGTCGTATCTGGTCGAAGGGCGGCCCTCTCGGGATCACGCCATCACCAAATCCATGATGTTCAACAACGAACCGCTCTGGCATGCCCTCTGCGATCGGCTGGCTGACCTAGCCATCGCCTCGCTTCAGAGCCAGATCGACCATGGCGCGTCGGCAATTCAGCTTTTCGACTCGTGGGCCGGTTCGCTGAGTCCTCGCCAATATCAGCGATACGCCGCCCCTCACAGCACCAAAGTGATGGATGCACTAGCCGACGCGGGGATACCCAGAATCCATTTCGGGGTCACCACCGGCGAACTACTCGGTCAACTGGCTGCTACCGGTGCCGATGTCGTCGGTGTTGACTGGCGGGTGCCGCTGAGCGAGGCCCGGAACCGGGTCGGATCAGGTATTTCGCTGCAAGGCAACCTCGACCCGACCACGATCCTGGCCGGGGTTGACGCCGCTACCGAGGCCGCCCGGGAGGTACTGGCCGACAACGACGGACACCCGGGACACATCTTCAACCTTGGTCATGGCGTCATGCCAGCTTCGGATCCGGAGGTGCTCACCGAAATCGTCCGCCTTGTGCATCGTGAGGGAACTGTCCGCACATGAACCAACGAATCGTGATCGTCGGAGCCGGAATCACCGGTCTGGCCGCTGGTCACGAGGCGCAGCGTCACGGTCACGAAGTCGTGGTGCTCGATCGGGCCGAGCGAGCCGGTGGAAAGATCGCTACCGAAACGGTGGAGGGTACACATCTGCCGTTTCCGGTTGATCTCGCAGCTGACGGGTTCCTGGCCCGTCGCCCCGAGGTGGTCGGGCTGGTTGAAGAACTCGGGCTCGCTGGTGAACTAGTCGCCCCTCGCACCAGCCGGGCTTTTCTCTGGGTCGATGGGCAGCTTCGGGCCATCCCCAGCCCTTCGGTGCTTGGTGTGCCGTTGGAGCCAGACGCCGTGGCCGGGTCTGGCTTGGTCAGCGAAGCTGGGGTGGCCGAATTGCGGGCCGGGTTGACCCGTGACGCCGCTCCGCTGCTCGGCGATGCATCAGTAGGTGAGGTGCTTCGTCCCCGGCTCGGAGACGAAGTGTTCGAACGCCTCGTGGACCCGTTGCTGGGGGGGATCAACGCTGGCAACGCAGACCAACTTTCGATTGTTGCCGGGGCTCCGCAACTCGCAGCGGCTGCCGCAACCGGTGGCCGGTTCGACGAGGCGCTGCGCCGGCAGGCAACCGAGGCGCAGGCCGCAGCAGCCGGTCCGGTGTTCAACGGGATTCGCGGCGGCAACGGCCGGCTTATCGAGGCACTCGCGGCGACGCTGGGGCCAAACCTTCGTCTCGGCCATGAGGTCACTGGATTGCAGCGCTCGGCCGAGGGTTGGACCGTCGCAACGGCCCGTGGACCGTTCACGGCCGATCGGGTGGTGCTAGCCACCCCTGCTCCGGTCACGGCCCGACTGATCGAACCGTATTGTCCAACCGCAGCGCACACGCTCACCGAACTTGGGTACGGCGACGCGGTGCTGGTCACGTTTGTGGTCGAGCGAGAAGGCATCACTCACGACTTGGACGGCTCCGGGTTCCTGGTCCCGAGGGATCAGGGGTTGTTGATGACGGCCTGCTCGTGGACATCGTCGAAATGGGAGCATTACGACGACGGCGTGCACGCGGTGCTTCGGGTTTCGGCGGGACGTACCGATGATCAACGCTGGTTGACCTTGGCTCCCGATGAGCTGGTGGCGGCACTCACCGAAGAACTCCGTGTGACCGTCGGGCTTACCGGTCAGCCCATCACACGGGTAAGCCCGTGGAGACAGTCGTTGCCCCAGTACCGGCCCGGACACTTCGAGCGCTGCGACGCCATCGACGCCGAACTGGCCGAGCGAGCACCCGGAATCACCGCCAGCGGCGCTCAAATGCGAGGGCTTGGACTCCCTGCCTGCGTCGGGCAGGGCCGCTCCGCAATCTCCGGATAAGCCAAAACCGGACCCGGACTCCGGGGTGACATGTATCACAATGTTGCATTTGTGTTACGAAAGTGGCCTACTCTCTCGCTTGCTTATCAGGATCGGTGACTCGCCTGCTCCCTTGCCCACGACCAGCGGTCGTGAGAACGAGTCATCCCGAGATCCAAGATGCGGGCTTGCCCGAGGAGGAAGCACTCCATCATGAAGAACAAAACATGGCTCATTGCCATTGCATTCGGTTTATCCGTTGTTTCAGCCGCCTGTACGCCACAGCAGATTGTCTGGTTCCTTGACATCACCGAACCAACCCGGCACGAACTCAACAATGAAGAACTCCACCGGCTACGGATCTGCGAATCCACCGACAACTACCGGGCCGTCTCCCCATCAGGCACCTACCGGGGCGCCTACCAGTTCAACCAGCCGACCTGGGATGGTGTAGCCAACCGGCACTACCCGTGGCTCATCGGAAGCGACCCGGTTGATGTGGAACCCTGGTGGCAGGACGCCATGGCTCGGGCCCTCTGGAGCGAACGCGGAGCTCAGCCCTGGCCGGTTTGCGGCAAACGGGTCTGAGGGTTTGGCCCGCGCAACCTGCAATACTCCACAGACATGACCGACGATACGTCCCGACGACACGCCGACGGACCAGCCGCCGTAGGTGAACCCACCGGCGAGATCTTGATCCCACTCGTCGCCATCGACACCGGTCCCGCCCGCGAATGGGCGGAGGCCGCCAGCCACGATCAGGTCGCCCCACCGACCACCATCGACGACCACGCCACCCACCTCAACGTCACCCGAACCTTCTGCTTTGCCGACCTGAGTGGGTTCACCGCCTACACCCGCAGCCTCGGCCCTCACGCCGCGGTTGAGGCACTCGGTGAGTTCCGCCGGGTCACCCGAAACATTGCGGCAAAGCGCGGGGTTCGGGTCGCCAAATGGTTGGGGGACGGGGTCATGCTGGTCGGGGTTGAACCAACGCCGACCATCGCTACCGGCGCCCACCTGATCCACCACTTCGCTGGCACGTCCATGGAGGTGCGTATCGGGATCGCTACGGGAATCGCGTTGCTGTTCGAAGGCGACGACTACATCGGCGAACCGGTCAACCTTGCCGCCAAGTTGTGCAGCGCCGCTCAACCCGGCGAAATGTTGGCGGTTTGTGACTTCGCAGACCTTCCCGGTTGGGTGCGATCCGACGGTGACGTGGCTGTGCGGATCAAAGGAGTGGGTTCGGTAGGCGGCGTGCATCGCCTGCAACTCGACATTCCATGATTCGACGGATCCTCGCCTCGATCGGGCCTGGCCTGCTCATCACCGCGGGCCTTCCGCCTTGGGGCTGGTGGCCGCTCAGCCTGATCGGGCTGGCAATCTGGTACCGCCGGCTCACCGGGCAACCCACCCGAACCCGTTTTCGCATCTCGGTGCTGGTCGGACTCGGCTGGTCGGCGCCCGCCACGATCTGGATGGCCGATTTCAGCCTCGCCGGATGGCCCGCCGCGGTACTGGTGTTTTCGCTGTGCGCCGGAGCGGTTGGCGTGTTGACCCCACCCGAGCGGCGGTGGGCCCAACGGATCGCCTTTCCTGCCGCCTTGATGCTGATCGAGATGGTGCGTTGGAACTACCCGTTCGGGGGAACACCGATCGCCAGCTACGCCATGATCGGGATGTCCACCCCGTGGGCTGAAGCGGCTCGACTGTTCGGGTCACCGTTGCTGGCCGGACTGGTCGGGCTAGCCGGGGTGGGTGTTGCTGATCTGCGAGAACGTCAAGCCCGCCGAGCGGCCGGGATCGCCGCCGTCTTGCTGGTGGCATCCCTAAGCGGGCAAGCATCTCTGGCCACTACCACCGTGGTCGGCACCCTCGACGTGGCGGTCGTGCAAGGTGGTGGCCCACAAAACACTCGGGCCAAAATCTGCGAGAACCGCAACGTGTTCGAACGCCACATGGCCGCCTCACAAACCATCGACCGGCCCGTAGACCTCGTGCTCTGGCCCGAAGATGTCGTCCATCCCGCGGCAGGCTCGCTTCTTGAACCGGCCAACTGCAAACAGGAACTTCTCAGCTTCGACGAAGCCACCAGCCGACTCACCGAACTGGCCCAAAACCTCGACGCGGTGGTGGTGAGCGGATGGTTCAGGCGAAACGACGACGATCTCAGCAACAGCAACTATTCGATCGCACAATCACCCGACGGGACCATCACCGACCGCTACGAAAAAGTTCGGTTGGTGCCGTTCGGCGAGTACGTCCCGCTGCGTTCGCTGATCGAGAAGTTCAGCAATTTACTCCCGGCCCGAGACGTGCGACCCGGCACCACCCCGGCGGTGCTTGACACCGCAGTGGGGCCGCTCGGCGTCGCGATCTCTTGGGAAGTGTTCTTTGACCACCGAGCTCGCGATGCGATCGGTAACGGAGGCCAACTCCTCCTCAACCCAACCAACGGGTCGAGCTACTGGCTAACCGTTGTGCAAACTCAACAGATTGCGTCCAGCCGACTGCGGGCGGTCGAGACCGGACGGTGGGTGCTTCAAGCCGCGCCTACCGGGTTCTCCGCGGTGATCGAACCCGACGGAACCGTCCGGCAACGAACCGCGGTGAGTGAAACCGCAGTGCTCTACGACACGGTTGAGCTCCGAACCGGTCGAACCCCGGCCGTGGCCCTTGGTGCCTGGCCGGCGCTCACTTTGGCTCTCATCGTGCTGGCCGTGGCCTGGCGCCATCGTCTGCGCAGAACGCAGCTCCCGGCATAAGCGGGTGGTGCAGCAAACCTGGTGCTGCGACCCGGCCCGCAACGCCACAACCAAGGCGCTAGCCAATGGATCGGCCACGGTGGGGAACGACCGCAAAAACGGGCATCCTTTACAGGCCGCAACCCAAGGGGAACTGCTCCCGCCATGGTCGAAACCACCGAATCTCTCCGAATCGCTCTCCTCACCTACCGCGGAAAACCGCATGTGGGTGGTCAAGGCGTCTACGTTCGCCACCTCAGCAAGGCGCTCGTCGACCTCGGACACCACGTCGAAGTGTTGGGCGGCCCGCCCTACCCAGAACTCGACCCTCGGGTCCCGCTGATCGAACTCCCCAGCCTCGAGATCTGGGCCGATCCTCACCCCATGCGCAAGCCGCGCCTGTGGGAATGGAACGACTGGATCGACGCCGCTGAGCATCTCTCGTTCTCCACCGGCACCTTTTCTGAACCGATGGCGTTCAGCCTCCGAGCCTGGCGCCACCTCCGCCCCCGCCGCCACGAGTTCGATCTCATCCACGACAACCAGACGCTGGGTTGGGGCATTCTCAAACTCCAGCGTGAAGGCTGGCCGATCCTCGAAACGATCCATCACCCGATCACCGTCGACCGCCGCCTCGAACTCGAACACGCTCGCACCTTCCGGGAACGGCTAGGGAAACGCCGCTGGTATTCGTTCACCAAAATGCAGACCCAGGTGGCCCGCAGAATGCCCCGTGTCATGTCGGTCTCCGAATCATCCAAATCCGACATCGCCGCCGACCACGGAGTTGACCCGGACCGAATCCACGTCGTTCCGGTCGGCGTCGACCCAGAACTGTTCCTGCCGGTGCCTGGCATCGAACGCCGCCCCGGCCACCTCGTCACCACCGCCAGCGCCGACGTGGCCATGAAAGGCCTCAAATACCTGCTCGAAGCGGTCGCCAAACTCCGCACCGAACGCCACATGGAACTCACCATCATCGGCAAACGGCGCCCCGACAGTCACGCCAGTCGCACCATGACCGAACTCGGACTCGACGACTGCGTCAACTTCGTGAGCGGTGTGTCCGACCAACGCATCGTGGAGTTGTACAGCGAAGCCGAACTTGCCGTGGTTCCGTCCCTTTACGAAGGCTTCTCGCTACCGGCGATCGAAGCCATGTCGTGCGGGATTCCGCTGGTCGCAACCACCGGTGGAGCCCTTCCTGAAGTGGCCGGCATCAGCGGCGAAACCTGCTTCCTGACCGAACCCGGAAACAGCGACGCGCTGGCCCGAACCATCAGAGAAGCACTCGACCATCCTGAACTTCGAGCCAAAGTCGGAGAACAGGGCCGCCAACGGGTCATCAATCACTGGTCGTGGCGACACACCGCGCTTCGCACCGTTGAGCAGTACCGGGCGGTACTTGACCACCATCAAGGAAGCGCCGGCTGATGCTCACCGTTGACTACGACCGGTTCGGCCTTCGGGCCGGAGATCTCCTGCTTGATCTCGGCTGTGGTTTCGGGCGCCACACCTACGAGGCGTTGGCTCGAGGAGCCAAAGTCGTGAGCTGTGACATGGCCCGACCCGAACTCGAAGCCATCCGCAACACTGCACCGTTGTTGATCGCCGACGGCTTGTTCGACGGGCAACTCCTCCACCAGCAAGTTCAAGGTGACGCCACCCAGCTGCCGTTCGACGACAACACTTTTGACAAGATCATCGCCAGCGAAGTCATGGAGCACATTCCTGACGACACCGCGGCACTCGACGAACTCTTTCGGGTCCTCAAACCTGGTGGGACGCTGGCGGTCACCATCCCGGCCCGCTTCCCGGAACGAATCTGCTGGAAGCTCAGTTCGGACTATCACGCCCCCGCGGCGCAAGGCGGACACGTCCGGATCTACCGCGAGTCCGAGCTTCGGGAGAAACTCCAAGGCGCTGGTTTAGACCCCACGGTCTCCTACCGGGCCCATGCCCTGCATTCGCCGTACTGGTGGCTTCGCTGCAAAGTTGGGGTCAACAACGCGATCGAAGACAACTGGAGCGTACGGACCTACCACAAGCTGCTCGAATGGGACATCGTCAGTGCCCCCTGGATCACCCGCGCAGCCGAACGACTCCTCAACCCGGTGCTTGGCAAAAGCCTGATCGTTCAGGCCCAGAAGTCGCCGTTGCGTACCGAACGGTCCGGATCCTCGAAAGGACGTGCTCATGTCGGCACCTGACCTTCCTGGACTGATCAGCGCCGCCGAGATTCGGCTTACCGCCGACAGCATCGCCGAATGGCAGCTCCCGAACGGGATGATCCCCTGGTTCCCGGGCGGGCACGCCGACCCTTGGAACCATGTCGAAGCAGCTATGGCGCTCGCTATCGGCGAACGACGAACCGACGCCGAAGCGGCCTACCAGTGGCTGGTGGACATCCAGCGTCCCGACGGTTCCTGGCATCAGTACTACCTGGCCAACAGCGTCGAACAGGACAAACTCGACGCCAACGTCATCGCCTACCTTGCGACCGGAACCTGGCATCACTTCTTGCTATATCGCGACCAAGGCTTTCTGGAAACGATGTGGCCAGTCGTGGATCGGGCCATCGAGTTCGTGCTTGATCTCCAACAACCGCGAGGCGAGATTCTCTGGGCTCGTCACCCCGACGGATCTCCTTGGCCGTTCGCGTTGCTCACCGGTTCATCGTCGATCGCTCACTCGTTGCGCTGCGCTATCGCCATTGCCCAAGAACTCGGTCAGGAACGACCCGATTGGGAACTTTCGCTCGGACAATTGGCGTACGCCATCCGTCACCATCGCAACGAAGCGTTTTCTCCGAAACGACGGTGGGCCATGGACTGGTACTACCCGGTCCTCTCCGGCGTGTTGAGTGGGGCCGTCGGCGAAGCCCACCTTGATGACCGGCTCGCGGCGTTTCAACTCGATGATCACGGAATCCGCTGCGTCAACGACCGCCCGTGGGTGACCGCGGCCGAAACCTGCGAATGCGCGTTGGCCTACCTCAGTGTGGGCCGTGAACAAACCGCCCGCGACTTGTTCGCCGCCGCTCAGGCCCTGCGCGAACCCGACGGCCGATACATCACCGGTCAGGTACACCCTGACGGTGCGTTGTTCCCCCCCGATGAGCGATCAACCTACAGCGCGGCCGCAGTGGTTCTCGCGGCCGAAGGGTTGGAAGGAACGAGCCCAGCGGCCCGACTGTTCTCCGACCATCGCTTCCTTCCGCCCATCATCGACATCGACCCGGCCGAAACCGAATCTCGAATCGGCGACTAACTCCCGGGCTTCGGGTTAGATCCCGGCGGCAACTCGAGTGAGTCGACGCAACGAACCGGTTGCCTCGTCTTCGACGAACGCACCCGATTCGAGGGCTCGGCAGTAAATCTCGTACGGCGGGCGACCACCGTCGGCTGGGTTAGGAAACACATCGTGAATGAGCAGCGTTGCTCCCATCGTCAGATGCGGAACCCAGATCTCATAGTCCCGGTGTGCCGGTTCGTGACCGTGCCCACCGTCGATGAACAGCAACGCCAGCGGGGTTTGCCAAACCCGACCGATCTGCGGCGAGTCGCCAACCAGAGCAACCACCGTGCCTTCGAGTCCGGCATCGTGGATCGTGCGTCGAAACACCGGAAGGGTGTCGAGTCGGTTCACTGCCGGATCAACCAGATCGGGTTCGTGGTGCTCCCAACCCTGCTGGTTCTCTTCGCTGCCTCGATGGTGGTCAAGCGCGAACAGCAGTCGGTTTTGGGCCTGCGCCGCCGCGCCGAGATACACCGCCGATTTGCCGCAGTAGCTACCGATCTCCAACATCGGTCCGTCCACCGACAACGTGGAAGCAGCCCGGAACAGCGCCTGACCCTCGTCGGGGGGCATGAAACCTCGGGCCGCTTCGGCGTGAGCCAGCAAGGCGGATGGCATCGTCGTCACGACATCGACTCCCGGTGCGTCAAGGCGCTCGAATCGTCACCACTGGCCGGGTCGTCGTCACGCCAGGTGACCAGATCCAACACCAGATACTTCGCGACCCAGACAAACCCGTAGGCCACGAGACTGGTCAACATCAACACCGGTGGTGAGTCCGTGACCTGATCGACCAACGCCACCGCCGTCAAGGCAATCGCCAGACCGATCCCGGTCAGAAGCCAGAACGGCAGAATCTCGTTGCGGATCGAGTCGCGACCGGTTTGGCGCCAAACCCAACGGCGGCTGAGCACATAGGAAGGACCCGCCGACACGGTGGCAGCCAACGCCTGAGCGGGTACCGCCTTGAGGTCAAGCACCGCCAGCGCAAACAGCAGCGTCGACTGACCGGTGATCACGTTGACGGCCGACACTCCGCAATAGCGAAGCACCTTTTCTACGTGGTGGGAGACGGGACGCAGGCGAGCGGCAAACCAGTCGTACATGGTGGCGAGGGTACAACCAGACCGGTCGAAGTCGCCGCATCGGTAGAGGATCCCAAAGGAGTCTCAAGCGGCAATCCGGCGGGCATTATGGAGGAATGGAACAGTCCGCCGTTGACGCACTCATCAATCTGCTTGACCTCGAACCGATCGAAGTCAACATTTTTCGGGGGGTCAACCCAGCTGAGGAACGACAACGCATCTTCGGCGGGCAGGTCGCCGGGCAGGCCCTGGTCGCGGCGGCCCGCACCGTTGACGCCGACCGGGCGGTGCACTCGCTTCACGCCTACTTCCTTCGCCCTGGCGATCCCACGGTGCCCGTGCTTTACGAAGTCGACCGGATCCGTGATGGGCGTTCGTTTACCACCCGCCGGGTTGTAGCCATCCAGCACGGTCGACCGATCTTCAACATGTCGGCGTCGTTTCACATTGACGAACCCGGATTTGAGCATTTCGAGCAGATGCCGGACGTGCCCGAACCTTCAGAGCTGCCCACCCGAGCCGAACGGTTCGCTGCGGTTGGGGTCGAAGACGTCTGGGGTCCGAGCGCTCTCGACCTCCGCTACATCACCAACGACCCGTTCCATCGCACCACCCCGCTCCCCCCCACCCAACGGGTCTGGTTTCGAGCCAACGGTGCGCTGCCCGACGGGCAACTGCTCCATACCTGCCTGCTGACGTACGCGTCGGACATGACCCTGCTGGACACGACGCTGCTCCCCCACGGATCTGGCGCGGCCGACGAAACCGTCACGATGGCAAGCCTCGATCACGCCATGTGGTTCCACGGACCGTTTCGGGCCGACGAATGGTTGCTCTATGACCAGTACACCCCGGCGTCTTCAGGAGCGAGAGGGCTCGCGACCGGACGGGTGTTCACCCACGACGGCCACCTGATCGCCAGCGTGGTCCAGGAAGGCCTGATTCGCCAGGCTCGACCCGGTACCGAATAGCGTGACCGTCATGGTCGAGATCAGCATCGCCGGTAACGCAACCCCCGAACTCCACAATGCGCTGGTGCGCCTCGTTCCACAGCTCTCTACATCCAACCCGCCCCCGAGTTTGGAGCAACTCGACACGCTCTGCCGGTCCGAAGCCTCCCATCTCTTCGTCGCTCGGGACGGCACAGAGATTCTCGGTGTCTTAACCCTCGCGGTTTTTGCTATTCCCACCGGGATCCGGGCCTGGATCGAAGATGTGATCGTCGACGAGGCCGCCCGAGGGAAAGGGGTTGGACGAAAACTCAACGAAACCGCCATCGAACACGCCTTCTCGCTCGGTGCGATCACGGTTGATCTCACCTCGCGCCCAACCCGAGAAGCCGCCAACCGGTTGTACCAGCAGATCGGATTCGAAAAGCGCGAAACCAACGTCTACCGGTTCCGCCGATAGCGTGACGGAGTGAATGCGGGCCCCGTTGACAACGACCTGATCTGGCACTCGGCGGCCGCCGATCTCAGAGATCCAATCCTTATCGCCGCCTTCGAAGGCTGGAACGATGCCGGAGATTCGTCAACGATGGCGGCCCGGCATCTCGCCGAACGTCTCAATGCGGTGCCCTTGGCCGAGATCGACCCGGAGCGGTATTTCGATTTCAGCACTATTCGGCCGTTTGTCCATCTCGACCAGGACCGGCACCGTTCGATTAGCTGGCCTCGGAACGAACTGCTGGTGGCCCGTTGGCCGTCGGCCGCACGCGACGTCGTGTTTCTGATCGGCATCGAGCCGCAGCTCCAATGGCGTCGGTTCTGCCGACAGGTCTTGGAAGTGGCGGAGACGCTCGGGATCCGTTCGGTGGTGTCGCTCGGTGCGCTCCTCGCCGATGTTCCCCACACTCGACCGGTACGAATCTACGCATCGAGCGAGAGTCCCGAGTTTATGAATCAGCTCGATCTCGCCCCGTCGAACTACGAAGGCCCGACCGGGATCGTCGGTGTTCTCAATAACGAAGCAGCCCAGGCCGGGCTTCAGACCGCGAGTTTCTGGGCGGCGGTGCCGTCCTATGTTCCTGGTGCACCTTCACCGAAAGCAGCGCTCGCGATCATCGACCGGGTGTGTTCGGCCATCGGAACCTCGGTGACCCTCACCGACCTCGAGATCGAAACCGCTAGTTACGAGCGCCAGATCGACCAGTTGCTCGAAGAGGACGACGAAACCGCCGACTTCGTTCGCGACCTCGAAGAGATGTGGGACAACGACGACCTTGAAGATGATCCAGAACTTCTGGTCGCCGAAGTCGAAGAGTTCCTACGCGACGTCGAGTAACGCGACAACCGCCGACGTTACTGATCGAGTCCGAGAACCGGTTCAGCCCAGCTAACGATCTCGTCCACGATGTCGAGCCCCTGGGGTTCGTTGAGGATCTCGTGACCAAGCTCGGGATAGACCACTCGGGTTACGCCGGGCCGCCCGTCGAGCGGTTCGGAGGCCGAAGCCGGCACGATCCGGTCCCGGCCACCGTGCAAACACAAGGTCGGCACGTCGAGATGGTCGAGTTTCTTGCCCACCTTTTTCATGGCCGACAATGATTCCATCGCCATGCTGATCGTTGCCGGGGCGACCCGAAGCGGATCGTGGAAGAACGCCTCCCCCACCGAAAGATCCTCAGCAAACACTGAGGCATCCCACTCGTCGACGATCTCGTGACGGGGTTTCATTCGACGGATCAGCGGTCCCAGAAGCTGCATGACCCGCTGGGCTGGCCGTAAATCCACCGACAACGCCGGACCGATCGCGACCAGCGCATCGGGTGCCGGTCGGTCGTCGAGGCAGTAGGCGGTGACGATCAGGCCGCCCAGCGAATGGCCGATGAGTAGCAGCGGAATCTCCAAGGCCCGGAGCTGAACCAGTTGATCTTCGACGTCATCGAGGTAATGGCTGAACGACTCAACGTGTCCACGATCACCCCCCGAAGCCCCATAGCCCCGGTTATCAATCGAGACCACCAGAAACCCGGCGTCGGCCAGTCGTCCCCCGACTCGCTCATAGCGACCCGAATGTTCGCCTTTGCCGTGCACCAGCAACACTCCAGCTCGCGGCGCGTCCACGGGGATCCAGCGGCGCCGCAACTGCACGAAGCCATCTCGGCTGGTTCCGTAATCGATCTCGGCTGCGGTCATCATGTCTCCTCAGGGTGGTCATGGTCGGCGCCCCGCCACAGGGGCACTCTCGGCTGATCGAACAAGACCGGAACATCCTCGCCTCGGATGGCACGAAACGCGTGATCGGCCCAGAGTTCGGCCCCCGCGGTCGGCTCCGGAAGGGCCGACTCGGCAAAAAAGCCGACGTCGCTGCATTCCAGCGGGTGGGCCTGAAGCGAACCACCAACCGCCTGGCAGTGAAACACCAACGACACCAGCGGGATCCGAGTGAAGCCGCGACGTTGGCCGTCGAGCACCGCTATCGGGCGCACAACTTCGCAGAGAATGCCCGTCTCCTCTTTGACTTCTTTCGCCACCACTTCCGCCGGCGAATAGCCAACGTCAGCCCACCCGGTTGGGTACAACCAGACGCCGCTGTCGGCCCGCTTGACGAGCAGCAGTTCGCCGTCGTCGTTGCCGACCACCGCCCCCACCGTGATCTTCGGTGTTACGTAACCCGCCACGCCTTTACCGACCCGATCCAACCATTCTTGAACCTGGCGTTGCGGGTCCACTCCGCCGGTGACGTGACTGCGAATCTCGGCCGCTACCGCCAGCACCTCCTCGAAGCGTTCTCGTTCGTAAAGGTTGTCGGTGAACCCCAACCCGGTCATCGCCGTCGCCGAAAGCGCCTCGGCCCAACGGATCAGTTCTCGTTCGGTTGCCGGTCGATCAGTCATCGGTCACAGAAGGTTAGGCATCGGCTCCGATAGCCGAAAGCACAGCGAGTTCGATCTCGGCAAGGTACGCCGGATCGGTCACCTTCGCACCATTTGGGCCCCGAACGTAGAAGGTGTCGACCGCATCATCACCGAGCGTCTGGACTTTGGCCCGAATGATGTCGAGGTCAAGTTCGACGAACGCCCGGGTGATCCGGTACAGCAGACCGATCGAGTCAGGGCCACGCACTTCCAGCACCGTGGCCGTCACCGAAACATCGTTGTCGATCAGCACCGCAGGCTCAATGACCCGAGCCGA
This sequence comes from Candidatus Neomicrothrix sp., assembly GCA_017852795.1. Lineage (GTDB taxonomy): Bacteria > Actinomycetota > Acidimicrobiia > Acidimicrobiales > Aldehydirespiratoraceae > UBA11606. The sequence continues at coordinate 4,588 of JAFMKU010000002.1, read as the reverse complement.
GGACAACCGTTGGAAACGATAGGACCGGGCCCGCCGAAGCAACCGGGCGGTGATCGCCAATTCCCGTCGAATAGCACGAAGTATGTCTTCGATGACTTCGTCGGGTCGTTCCTGAAGATTGTGGGAAACCGCGATCCGAATCTGCTCGATGGCCATCCCGTTCACCGCGGTCAGGTTGGCATCGAAGATTTCGATCCCGTGAAGGGCCAGTGCACCAGCCACCCGGCTGAAAACCCCGGGACGGTCGGAGGCAACCACCGTGATGTACGGAGCGTCGAACGACACCCGAGTTTCGCCAGCCGCGACCCATTCGAGTTGCTGAGGGGTCGGAAACGCGTCAGAGCTCACATCGAGGTTGCCTTGCAGAAACTGAATGGTCCGCGCCGCGAGTTCACCGACCAGTTCCGCTTTCCAACCTCCCCAAGCCGAACGCGAAGTGGCGATCGAATCGGCTTCGGTCAACGCCGCTAGCAACTCAATGGTTCCCACCGAACTCACCGATTCGGCGACCAGACGGACCGTTCCCTCGTCTTCAAGATCTCGTCGGGAGGCCACGTCGGGAAGCAGCAGGTGGTGACGGACCAGACTCTCTAAGACCTCAACATCTTCGGGCGGGTAGCCCATCCGAGGTCCGATGACCCGAATCAGATCAACCCCCACTTCGCTGTGGTCACCGGGATATCCCTTCCCGATGTCGTGAAACAGCGCGCCCAGCACCAGCAGGTCAGGTCGCTCCACTCGATCAACGAGCTGCGACGCTTCCGCAGCGGCCTCGAAAAGGTGACGGTCCACCGTGAAACGGTGGTAGGCGTTGCGTTGCGGCCGGTTGCGGTTCGGTTCCCATTCCGGAATGAGCCGGGTGATCAACCCCACCTGGTCAAGCGCTTCAACGACCCGAATCATGTCGCGGCCACACAGCAACAGATCCACAAACAACTCGCGGGCTTCGTCGGGCCACGGCTCCGCCAGACGGGTGCTCTCACCAGCCAGACGATCCAACACCATCCGTTCGATAAACGCATCGTTGCGAGCCGCTTCCAGCCCGATACGCAACGGCAGCAACGGATCGGAGGTGTCGGCGTCAGCCGCCAATTCAAGCGTGTCGTCAACCAGTCGGATCCCCGAACCGAGATCCCGCGGGCGACCCAGCAGACGATGGCGTCGGCCCTGCCGGTGGATCCGGTGCAGCACCGCATCTTCGATCCAGGCCACCGTCCGCCCCGCAGCCGAGACGTCAGCCATCAAATGATCGGCATCTCGGTAGCCAAGTGCGGCAGCGACTTCGTCTTGTTCCTGCAACAGAAGTTGGTTGTTGGCCCGGCCCGAACCTCGGTGGAGTTCGATCCGAGTTGCTAACAAGACCTCATGGGGGGTTTCTAGATCTCGCCGTTCCTGATCTTCCAACAGCGACGAGTCTGCGAGGTCGATCCAACGAAGCGTGTGCAGATCGCGGAGCCCGCCCTGGGACGCTTTGAGGTCCGGTTCGAGCAGGAAGGCCAGCTCACCGGCCAGTTCGTGGCGTTCACGGGTACGGACCACTAACTCGTCGAGCAGCGGGCCTTTCCGGTCGCGCCACAGGTCCAGCGCCTGTCGACGAAGATCGTCGACCAGCAGGTTGCTGCCGCCCAGCCAGCGCAGTTCGAGAAGCGATGTTGCGGTGTCAAGATCGCTGGCCGCAAGGTCGAGTGCTTCGTCGACGGTACGCACCGAATGGCCCAGTTTGAGGCCACTGTCCCAGATCGGATACCAGATTTGCTCAGCTACCGAAGCCGCTCCGGCCCCCAAGTCGTGCACCAGCAGCAGGTCTAGGTCCGAACCCGGGCTGAGATCGCCCCGTCCGTACCCGCCAACCGCGGCCAAGGCAAAACCGTCCTGCTCGGCCACCTGATCGAACACCGAACGAACCCACGTGTCGACCGCCGCGGTGTATGCGGTGGCCAAGTCCGAACCGGTCACGGAACGGTCGGCCAGCAGCTCGGCGCCGGGAACGGATCTCATCGGGAGCACCTCACGGGTTTGACCCTAGGCCCAGCCGAGGCCAGGACCAGCCATCATCAATCGGTGTAGGCCGATTCGGCGTGGAACGCCCGATCAAGCCCAACCTGTTCCTGTTCGACCTCAGCCCGGATGCCCATCACTGCGTCAAGGATTCGAGCCAGCAGGTACGTGACGATGAACGAATAGGCCAGTACGGCCGCCATCGACACCAACTGATCCCAGATCAGTGCGCCACCACCCCAGCCGCCGCCGAACAACGCCCCTTCTTGAAAGTCAGCTCCCGAATCGGCCGAGAATGCGTCCACGTCGGCAAACAACCCGAGCAGCGTTCCGCCGATCAGGCCACCAACCATGTGCACACCGACCACGTCGAGACTGTCGTCGTAGCCCCAGCGGCTTTTCAACTGGATCGCCAGATAGCAGACGACGCCAGCCACGAGACCAAACACCACAGGAGCCAGCCCGCCAACGAAACCCGCAGCGGGGGTGATGGCCACCAACGCGGCAACCACACCCGAGACCGCCCCCAGCGACGTGGCGTGGCCATCTCGGATTCGTTCGATCGCCAACCAGCCCAGCATGCCAGCGCCTCCCGCCACGAAGGTGTTGAGCACGGCCCGAGCCGCGAACTCGTCGGCGGCTAGCGCCGAGCCACCGTTGAAACCAAACCATCCGAAGAAGAGGATTCCTCCACCGAGCGTGACCAACACCAGATTGTGAGGTGGCATCGCTTCGGTCGGCCATCCCTTGCGTTTCCCGAGCACCAGCACCAGAGCCAGCGCCGCGATGCCGGCGTTGATGTGAATGGCGGTACCACCGGCGAAATCAAGCACCCCCCATTCATGCATCCAACCCGAATACACCCAGTAAAAGACCGGGCAGTACACCAGCACCGACCAGACCGGCACAAACACCGCCCAGGCTGAGAACTTCATGCGATCCGCGACCGCGCCGGAGATCAACGCCGGGGTGATGCAGGCAAAGGTCATGGAAAAGAAGACGCTGACCAGATCCTCGGCCGAGTGGATTCCTTTGAGCCCCCAGAATGCTGTGAGGTTGCCGACGAACCCCCCACCGCTGCCATTGGCCAGGCTGTACCCGAAGAGGGCATAGAGGACGCTGATCACACCCACGCAGTACATGTTCATCATCAGCATGTTCAACACGTTCTTCGAACGAACCATGCCCCCGTAAAACAAGGCAAGGCCAGGGATCATGAACAGCACCATCGCGGTCGCGGTCATCATCCAAGCCAGATCGGCAGCACTCATAGGTCATTCCTCTCTACAGCAGACATCGACACGCTAGGAAGCAACTGTTTCGGGGATGTTTCGGATCGCTGACCTATCTGTTACCGATTTCGTTGGCGAACCGACGAAACACGGTCGATCGAGGCACCGCGTCGCGGCAGCCCGCGGCCCGGGCCGCGGCCAAGGCGTCCGTGTCAACATGAGAGCCGTAGGCCACCACCGGGCCCGCCGACGCCACCAAACCGGCGAGATCCACCCCGCACCGCAGATCTACCATCACGACGCTCGCCGCGGCCAGTGCCGGACCCGCCGCGGCCAACGCCGAGGCAGTGGGTCGCACCACCACCAGTGCTGGGGCTACGCGACGAAACTGTTCAACATCCATCAAGTTGTTGGTGACCACCACCGGTTCAGCCATGAGCGGCCTCCCGACGGCGGCGCAGATGCACGTGAGCACGGGCCGCCCCCCACATCAAACCGAGCTCGTGGAGTTCGGGGTCCACATCGGCAAACGTCGCCGGGCCTAGCTGGTACGGATCGTCCGGGAACCGCCGGGCAACGAACTCGTCGATCGGCGGCGGTGCAACCCTCTGCTGTTGCAACAGGCTGGTCATTGGGCCCACCCCTTGACGCAGGACCTCCAGCGGGCTCCCAGCTCCCGCATCAACATCGGCGGCCAACACCGCCTGAAGCGACGGCATCACCCGCGCCACCGTGGACTCCACCACCGACGCAACATCGGGTTCGGAGGCGGCTACCTGCGCCCCGTCCGGACTGGCCGACGCTACGGTTTCTCTCAGCGTGCGGGCCACCCACTCGGGGATAACCGCGACGAGCTTGGCGAGCAGAAGTTCGGAGATGCGGGCCAACTCTGCTTCGTCATCAGCCAGCGTTGGTTCATTCGGGGAACCCATCCCCGCAGGCTACGGTAGCGAGGTGCAACTCGCCCTTACCGACACCGATCAGGCACTCCTCGACGGAGAGCAGGGGCCCGCAGCGGCGTTAGCCATGCGAGTCGTGGTTCGAACCGCTCAAGCCATGCAGGCCACGCGCCTGCTCGATATCAGCGGCGCCCACATCGACTCGTGCCTGTACCACGGCCAAGCCGGCCTTGATTTCGCTCAACGTCTCGCCGATGACGGGGGCCAGGTCGTCGTGCCCACCACCCTCAACGTCAGCTCACTGGATCTTCTCCACCCCGAGCTGTATCGAGGAGATGACGAAACCAAAGTTCAGGCCCGCAAGTTGATGGTGGCCTACGAACAGATGGGCTGCAACCCCACCTGGACGTGTGCCCCCTACCAACTCGATGCTCGACCCGGTCTCGGCGAAAACGTGGC
>JAFMKU010000044.1:10974-17771 GCA_017852795.1 Candidatus Neomicrothrix sp. | reverse complement strand
GTCAAGGACTTCGGCTTCGTCACCCAGACGAAGCAGGAGACGATCGAGCCATGGTTGCGCACTGACCTTCAAGCAGACATCCAGGAACTGGTCATGCGTTTCGGTCGTTTCGGCCGGGTAATACGCGGCGACCCAGTGGGCGGCGGGGCTCAACCGGAGCGTCACCGTCGGGTCGGTCGGCAACGGGTGATAGGCGCGACGATCGGTGGGCACCGCCCGCACAAATCGTTCGGTACTCAACGTGACGGTAGCGATCCGGTCCAGGCGAAACGTTCGATAATCGTCGGCGGTTCGACAGAACGCCGAGAGGTACCAGTTGCCACCTTCGCTGAACACCTCCAATGGTTCGATCGTTCGTTGGCTGACCGCGTCGCGGGCATAGGAGTGATAGGAGATCTCCACGAGGAGTTGTTCAGCGCAGGCGTGGCGAAGCACCCCTCTGATGTCGCCAGGGTCGTGTCCGAGACGAACGTCAACGGCTTGCTCCCCCGACTCCCCCATGGCGGTACCGAGTTTGGCCAATGCACGAAGCAGCGCCGAATGCGGGACGTCGTCTTCGTCACCGGTTGGTTCGGTCAGCTCACCAACGCTCAACGCCGAGCGTCCTGCGGTCATCAACCGAACCGATTCTTCGGTGGTGAGACGCATGGGTTGTGAAAACCACATCGTGTTGTGCAGGTAGACGCGGTCGTCGACAATTTCGACTTCAATCAGGGTGTCGGGGGTGTACGGCCACACCCCAACGAAAAAGAGGATTTCGGTGAGGTCTTCGATCAACTGGTCCCGCGGGTAATCAAACCGTTTCGAAAGCTCGTCAAGGTGCGCCCCGTCAGGTTGTTGCACCACCCACGGCACCACTCCGAGCAGTCGAGACAGTCGATCCCGGGAGGTGAGGCGGGCGGTCACAGCTGAGCCTCCAGCCAGGTCACCAGATCATCACGGAGTTCTTGCGGTTCGATGATTTCGGCGTGGTCAAGGAACGAAAGCACGAACGACCGAAACGCGTCGATGTTTCTGACCTGAAACGTGGCCAGCAACGAACCGTCGTCCTGCACCCGGGTTTCGGGAAGTTCGGCGGGAAGCGAATTGGACCGGTCGGCGTCGATCCGAACGATCGCCGTGATCGGATCGTCCACCCCGAGTTCCCAACCCCGAAGTTCGAACGGGTCCGGTAGCGAACCGATGGGCTGTAGGGCTTCGCCTTCGACGGCAACTTCGTTTTGGATGCGGTCGACTCTAAACAACCGGTCGGCTGCTCGTTCCCGGTCCCAACCGCTGAGATACCAATGGCCGCGGGCGAACGACACCCGCCACGGTTCGATCGTGCGATCCTGATCGTTGTACCGAAACGAGGCGCATCGCCGTTGCGACGCCGCACCAATGAGCGAGGCAACGGTTTCTGAAAACGGCACATCCCCGATACTTCCCGGTGGCTGAATGCCTGGTTCGGCGTTGAGGCGGTGATCTGGCACCGCGTCGCCGTCGAGACGAACCAGGTTGTTGGCGAGGTGAAGCGCTGCGAGCTCATCGGGTTCGAAATCGATACCGGAACCGGCGTATTCGTCTCGGTCGATGCGGTAGCCATCAACTTGCGGATCCGAACCAGGCACTGGTTCAACCCGTAGCGGGAGTCGCATCGACCGCAGCAGGTCTTTGTCGCGGGCGAAGGTACGACGAAAGGCGATGAGATCATCGGCGTACCCCGGTACTCGTTCGCGGATCTGCTCGGCCGATATTGGTTGGTTGGCGGCCAGCAACGTTGCGGTGAGTTTCAGAAGGCGTTCGAGAGTATCCATGTCAGCACTCAAAGTGAGGCGATGAGTTTGTCGACCCGTTCATCTTCAGATTTGAACGGGTCTTTGCACAGTACCGTTCGCTGCGCTTGATCGTTGAGTTTTAGATGAACCCAGTCCACCGTGTAATCACGGTTGCGTTCCTTGGCTTGTTTGATGAACTCGCCTCGGAGGCGGGCTCGGGTGGTTTGCGGGGCGTGCTCAACGGCGTGTGACACTTCGGCGTCGGTCGTGAGCCGGTCAACCAGACCCCGTCGTTCCATGCGATAAAACAAACCTCGGTCCCGGTTGATGTCGTGAAATTGCAGGTCGACGAGGGCCACACGCGGGTCGTTCAACGTGAGTTGGTGGCGTTCCCGATACTTCTCAATCAGGTGATATTTGATCACCCAGTCGAGTTCACGGTTCAGGCTCAGCGGGTCATCGGCGATCCGAGTCAGACAGTGTTCCCACATTTGCAGCGCCAACTTCTCTTCCATGCTGAGCTCATGATGCTCGGCAAAGCGAAGTGCCCGAGTGAGGTATTCGCTTTGGATGTCCAACGCGGACAGTTCACGCCCGTTGGCTAGACGAACCCGGCGGGTGCAGGTGATGTCGTGGCTGATCTCCCGGATCGCTCGGATCGGGTTGTCGAGCGTCATATCGCGCAAAATGACCTTTGGTTCTTCAAGCATTCGCAGCATCAACGCGCAGGTTCCGACCTTGAGAAAGGTGGAATATTCGCTCATGTTGGAGTCACCGACGATCACGTGCAGACGGCGGTACCGCTCGGCGTCGGCATGAGGCTCGTCTCGGGTGTTGATGATCGGGCGACTCCGGGTCGTTGCCGACGACACCCCCTCCCAAATGTGTTCGGCCCGCTGGCTGATGGAGTAGCTGGCCCCGCGGGCGGTTTGGAGCACTTTGCCAGCCCCGGCAAGGATCTGCCGACTTACCAGAAACGGGATCAGCACCTGGTTGTACAGCGAAGTGTCCTCGTTGCGTCCCGTGCAGTAGTTCTCGTGGCAGCCGTAGCTGTTCCCGGCGCTGTCCGTGTTGTTTTTGAACAGGTAGACGTCGCCGTGGATCCCTTCGTCGATCAGCCGCTGTTCGGCGCCGGTGAGCAACTGCTCAAGAATGCGTTCACCGGCCTTGTCGTGGACGATCAGGTCATGGACGCTGTCGCATTCGGGGGTGGCGTATTCGGGATGGCTTCCAACATCGAGATACAACCGGGCCCCGTTCCCAAGGAACACGTTGCTGCTTCTCCCCCACGACACCACCCGGCGAAACAGGTAACGGGCCACCTCATCGGGGCTGAGCCGCCGCTGGCCCCGAACCATGCAGGCCACGCCATATTCGGTTTCGATACCAAAGATCCGTCGCTGCACGCTACCTACCTAACGAAGTTGCCAAGCCGTTGTTGCGCCGCAGCCGAAGCGGTTCAGCTTCCGAGGATTGACGCTACGGCTTCGTCGTCGAGTCGACGGAACGCCCGGCGGGGTTCCGATCGTTGCAGCACACCCACTTCGAGGCTTGCTGCGAAGAGTTCACGGTCAGGTCCCGCCAAGGCGGCGACGACGCGGGTGAGGCCATCTTTGAGCGTCGGGATCTTCTTGAAGGTGCCGAGCCGTTCAGAAATGACGTCCGTTTCCCCACCCAGCACCACCGCCGAATCTTCGTCCATCACCGTTCCGTCATAGAGAATGTGAAACAGCTGATCCTGGCTTCCGTCTTCGGCAAACCCGACTTCGGCGACGAGGATCTCTACCTCCATCGGTTTCATTTCGTGCGTGAAAATTTGGCCAAGGCTCTGGGCGTACTGGTTGGCCAGGCTGCGGGCATCGACGTCTTCGCGGCTGAAGGCGTAACCCTTCATGTCGGCATGGCGAACACCGGCAATTCGCAGCTGATCAAACTCGTTGTATTTTCCGACCCCAGCGAACGCGATCCGATCATAGATTTCGCTGATTTTGCGGAGCGTTGACGAAGTGTTTTCGGCACAGATCGCGATCCCGCCGTCGAACTGGAAGGCGACCAGGCTTCGGCCCCGAGCGATCCCTTTGCGTGCATAGTCGGCACGGTCTTTCATCACCTGTTCGGGGGCGACATAGAACGGCATGTTCATACGGATCAGTTCTCCCGTCGACTGTCGATAATTGCTGCGGTGACGTCACGCAGTTCGGCATCACCGATCCGCTGGTAGCCATCAGCTGAGATGGTGGCCACGACCGGGAAGATCCCCCGTACCGGGTCGGGTCCACCGGTCGCCGAGTCCTCGTCGGCGGCTTCGTAAAGGGCTTCGACCGCCAACCGAACAACGTCGGCTTCGGCAAGGTCACGTCGGAACCCCAGCTTGATGACTGTGCCAGCGTGCAGACTTCCCGAACCGGTGCTGGCATGGTCGGCTTCTTCGTAACGGCCGCCGGTCACGTCAAACTCAAAGAGCCGCCCTTCGTTACGTTTCACGTCGTAACCGGCAAAGATCGGGACGACCGCTAAACCCTGCATCGCGGCCGGGAGGTTGGCGCGAATCATCTGGCTGAGCTGGTTGGCTTTGCCTTCGAGACTCAGCGCGGTGCCTTCGACCTTTTCGTAATGTTCCAACTGCAGTTGAAACAGGCGAACCATCTCGACCGCAGGTCCCGCAGCACCCGCGATCGCTACCCCGCTGTGGTTATCGGCAGGGAATACTTTCTCGATCGTCCGGTGACTGATCAGATGTCCTGAGGTTGCCCGTCGGTCCCCGGCGAGCAGCACACCGTCGACGTAACGGATCGCCACGCAGGTGGTGCCGTGGCGATACATCTCAGGGGCGAGGCTGCCACCGGTTTGCACCGGCGGTGCGAACCCGCTGCGGGCAAGAAGCTGAGAAAAATCGGGTCCCGGATCATCCTGAACACGAAACAACGGCAGATTCATAACCCTATTCGCCACCCTTCTGGATGTAGCTCTTCACGAAATCTTCGGCGTTGGTCTCGAGCACTTCGTCGATTTCGTCGAGCAGGTCGTCGAGTTCGGCTTTGAGCGCCTCGCTTCGTTCAGACGCGGCGGGTGCGGACGCGTCAGATGGTTGATCGTCGGTGGTCGGCTTGTTGACCTGTTCCCGTTCAGCCATGTCACTCTCCCATCGTTGGCAGGGCCCCAAGACGACGCAACAGCTCGGCCGCGTCATCGCAGTTATCGAACAAGGTAGCGAGATGGGCTGCGGTCCCGCGCATTGGTTCCATCATCGGCACCCGACGAAGGGAATCCGAGCCGGTGTCAAACACCATGGAATCCCAGTTGGCAGCCACGATCTGGTCAGGAAACTCGCGAATACAGCGGCCCCGGAAATAGGCGCGGGTGTCGGCTGGGGGTTCTTCGGTGGCCGTCCGAGCGTCTTCGTCGCTCACGAGCTGCTCAAGACCCACCCGCCAGGCCAGCCCCCGATCGGGACGCATGTCGCTGTACTGGATGTCCATGACGCGGAGCCGGTCGTCGTTCCAGGGCAGATCGTGGCGTTCGCGATAGGCCGAAAGCAGTCGATATTTGGCAACCCAGTCGAGTTGGTTGGCCAGCGTCAACGGGTTGGTTTCGAGGCCATGGAGTACCTGTTCCCAGCGGTGGAGCACGTCGATGGCGGCTGGCCCTCCGACGTTGTCGGTTCCGCAACGTTCGACGTAGCGGGTGGCCATCCGCAACAGTTCCCACTGCACCGCCAACGCGGTGATCGTTGAGCCGTCGGTGAGCAGCAGCGGTTCGCAGAGTTGCAGGTCGTGGCTGACTTGACGGATGGCTGCCACCGGCGCGTCAAACTCGAACACGGTATCGATGGCGTCGTCTTCGATCATGGCGAGCACCAGCGTCGTTGTCCCCACTTTGAGAAACGTCGCGACCTGAGACAAGTTGGCGTCGCCGACGATCACATGAAGGCGGCGGTACCGCCGCGCGTCGGCATGGGGTTCGTCGCGGGTGTTAATAATCGGCCGTTTGAGGGTGGTTTCAAGCCCTACTTCTTCTTCGAAAAAGTCGGCGCGCTGGGTGAGTTGGAAATCCACCTCGTCGGTGCGTTGCCCCGGGAGTTCCGAACCGACCTTGCCGGCCCCGGTAAAGATTTGACGGGTGATGAAATGGCTGGTGCAGTGCCGGACCAACTGCCCGAACGGCGTACTGCGGTCGACGAGATAGTTCTCGTGTGTGCCATAACTGTTTCCCTTACCGTCCGAGTTGTTCTTGTAGAGGATCAACTCTTCGCCGTCCGGCAACAGTTCGTTGGCGGCCTCAACCGATGCTTGCACGATCAGTTCGCCCGCCCGGTCGTAACGGACGACGCTCAACGGGTCGGCACATTCGGGGGTCGACATTTCGGGGTGGGCGTGATCGACGTAGTAGCGGGCACCGTTGCGAAGCACCGCGTTGACGAGATGCGTTTCGACCTGAGGCGCCATCGAACCGACCGGGCTGAAACCTCGGGCATCAACCCCGGGGGTCTCGTCGATGAAATCCCAAAGGATGGATTCGCTGCGGGCGCCAGTCTCATAGCCGTGCCGGTTGAGGTAGGCGTTGATGAGCAGCGAAGAAGCAGTGATCGGGTTGGGTTCGGGTCGGCCGCGATGGACGATGCCGTATTCCGTTTCGAGACCCAAGGTTTTGGCAACAGCCATGATCGGGAACCCTACTCAGCTTCGGTAGGTCCGTTCGTAGCGGCATCCCAGATTGGTCAGGATTTCATAGGCAATGGTGCCCGCATCCGTTGCGACGTCGTCGATCGAAACCGTGGGGCCGATCAACTCGGCGTGATCACCGGGCTGCACCAACCCCTCCGGCAGGTTGCTGATATCGACGGTGGTCAGATCCATCGACACTCGCCCGACGATCGGAAGCCGATAGCCGTGAAGGACCACGCTCCCCCGCCCCGACAGCGACCGGGGGAAACCATCGGCGTACCCCACCCCAAGCACGGCGAGACGGCCGGGTGCGGTCATCCGATGGGTTGCACCGTACCCAACCCCCTCACCGGTATTCACGTCGCGAACCTGAACC
>JAFMKU010000044.1:0-10964 GCA_017852795.1 Candidatus Neomicrothrix sp. | reverse complement strand
CCTGAACCACCGGCGCGTGCAGAGAAACGACCGGTGCCAACCCGAGCGTTTGGTTCGGACTGGGATCAGACCCGTACAACCCGATCCCCGGCCTGACTTGTTCCGCGAAATAGTCGGGTCCGAGGGCAATCCCAGCGGTGTTCGCCAATGATCCGAACCCTTGAGGGAACTGTTGGCGGATCGCAACGAACCGTGCGAGCTGTTGCCGGTTCGGTTCCGGGTCGAGTTCGTCAGCGCAGGCAAGGTGGCTGAGAACTGCAACGATTTCGAGCCGGTCGAGCTCGGCGGGTTTGCGAGCAAGCCAGTCCAAGCCGGGTTGGTCGAAACCGGTTCGGGAGATCCCGGTATCGACGTGGAGCGCGCCGCGCCGCCGTTGGGTCGTGGCCGCCGCGGCCCACCGAGAAACTTGCCCGGGGTCGATCAGTACCGGCGTGGCCCGCTGGGCGAGCAGTTCGTCGGTGGTGCCCGGTTGGGCCCCAGCAAAAACCAGAATCTCCGCGTTTTTAGCGTCGTCGGAGCCGTGCTGGTCAAGCACAGCCCGAAGCGTTGTCGCCTCACCCACTTCAGCCACGTAAAACGTGCGGCAACCCGCCTCCAACAACGCCGGGGCCACCTCAGCGACCCCCAGACCGTACGCATCGGCTTTCACCACCGCCGCGACCTCAGCGCCAAGGGTTTGGTGGTCAAGCCGTTGGTAGTTCTCAACGAGCGCGCCAAGGTCGATGTGAAGCTGACCGGTCGTGGTTGAACGCGGCGTCTCCATGACCGTGGTGGGGTCCGGTCCTAGAGGATCTGCGAGAGGAACAGCTTGGTGCGTTCCTCGGTCGGGTTCGTGAAGAAATGTTCGGGGGTGCCCGACTCCACGATCTCGCCCGATTCCATAAAGATGATCCGGTCTGCTACTTCACGAGCAAACCCCATCTCGTGGGTGACGACCATCATGGTCATACCGCCCCGAGCTAGGTCTTTCATCACGTCAAGAACTTCTTTGATCATTTCTGGGTCGAGCGCCGAAGTGGGCTCGTCAAAGAGCATGACCCGAGGTTCCATCGCCAGCGAACGGGCGATCGCGACCCGCTGCTGCTGGCCACCCGAAAGCTGCCCCGGGTACTTGTCGGCCTGTTCAGGGATCCCTACCCGTTCGAGCAGATCCATCGCGAGCTGCTCGGCTTCGGCCCGGGGTCGTTTCCGAACCCAGATCGGAGCCAAGGTGACGTTGTCGCGCACCGTCAAATGAGGAAACAGGTTGAACTGTTGGAAAACCATGCCGACTTCTGAACGAATCTTTTCGATGTTGCGGAGGTCGTTGCTGAGCTCAACCCCATCGACGATGATCGTGCCGCCCTGATGTGCTTCGAGCCGGTTGATGCAACGGATCCAGGTTGATTTGCCAGACCCGGACGGGCCGAGAACGACCACCACTTCCTGTTCTTTGATCGTTGCCGTGACACCTTTGAGCGCCTGAAAGTCGCCAAACCACTTGTTGACGCCTTCACAAACGATCATGTCTTTGTTGCCGGACAACCTGTCGGTATCGGCGACGCTGGTATCGGTCATCGTTCACCAACTCCCATCTTCGATTCGAGATTCTGTGAATACTTGGACATCGTGATTGACCCCAGCCAGTAGACGAAGCTGACGAAGATCAACCCTTCGAGCTTGTGGCCAATGAAGTTGACCGGGGTCGACTGGTTCGGGACGACATAGTTGGCCACCCGCAGAAAGTCGAAGACGCCGATGATGGCAAACAGCGACGTTTCTTTGTAGGTGGTGATGGCCTGCCCGACCAGCGGCGGAATCGAAACCCGCAGCGCCTGAGGCAGCACTATCAGGCTGGTGCGTTGAGCCCCGGTCAAACCAATGGCATCGGCGGCCTCGTACTGCCCCCGGCGCACCGATTGAAGACCACCGCGAACGTTCTCAGCCAAATAGGCCGATGAGAACAGGACCAACCCCAACACGGTGGCTGCCATGTCGGGCGCTTCCATCCCGGCAGGAAGAAACAGCGGAAGCATGATGTCAAAGAAGAACAGCACGGTGATGAACGGAACGCCGCGCACGAACTCAATAAACCAGGTGGCCAGCAGTCGAAAGATCGGCAGGGTTGAGGTTCGAGCCAGGGCCAGCAGCACACCGAGCGGGAACGAGAACATCAGGCCAAACAACGCCGCGAACATCGTGAACAGGAAGCCGCCAAGGAACGAATCTGCTCGAAGTTCGAGCGTCGATGGCGAGTTCATCAAGGTGATGAAATAGTGGGCGATCCCGATGAGCAGAACCCAGGCACCGGCGAAACGCAGACGAGTCTGACGGTCACCGGCGAAGTTGTTGGCCATCAAGGCAAAAAGCGCCAGCAGGCAGAAACTGATGCGGGCCTTTTGCAGCATGGAGAACCAGCCGTAGAACCCGGACACGAACGTCAACGCCGCGACCACCACCAGCAGGAACGCGATGAACCGTCCGAGCTCACCGATCTTTGGATCGGCGAGCAGAAACAGCAGGAGGCCACCCAGGACCCCGAACCCGAGGAACATTGGCAGGTCGGTTGACCAGACATGGCCATAATCAATGGCGGGGTCCCGAAGGATGACCCAGAAGGCAATAAACGGGGCCAGAAACCATGCGGCGGTAATCAACAGTCGGGAGCTGTTCCAGCGACTCACGAAACGTCCGAGCTGGTAAGCCACGGCGACCAGCAGCCACATCACCGTCCACGGCATCCGAGTAGACATGGCGACCAGCGAGTCAGGGTCGCCGACCGGTACGCCTTCCGGGTCCAGTCCGTAATGCCCGTAACGCACCACCCAGGTCGAACCGATGACGACACCGGAAGCGATCCAGACGACGAGAGTGGTGGGCACGGTCAGCGTGTTACGGCGACTCCCGAGACCGAACCACAACGCAACGCCGGCCGCAACCAACGCGAACGCCAAAAGGAACCAGCCGGTGCGCTGCTCCAGGCCGGAACGCCACGTACCTCGCAGCGCCTCGAACGTTTCGTCGTAGACCGGTTCGCCGGCCTCGTCGCGAAGCACCGGAGGTCCAACCAGCAAGGTGCCAGCCAGCACCGTGAGGCCCGACGCAATCAGGCGACTCGCGATCGTGCGAGCAGCAACTGCGGAAGCCGAACGCCAGATGCCGAGGCTGAGTCCCAGCAGGGCCAAGACCAGCCCCAACGCCACCCAGACCCGGACAAACTGGGTGATCGGGTAGGCGAAGGCGGCGTACAACCGGAGGTTTGTTTTCACCGCCAACCAGTCGCGGTCAGGGTTTTCGAACATGGTGTTGACCAACACCTTGAAAGCGAAAAAGCTAAAGACGCCAAATATGACGGTGAGGATTCCGGAGCGGACCGACGAAAACAGGTTCTGGCGAACCCAGCTTCCGGCGGTCAGGCGTGGTTTTTCGGGTGGCAGCGCTGGTGTCTGGTCAATCGTGATGTGGTCAGTCATCTCAGCGCTCCACGATCCGGGTGCGCACATTGAACCAGTTGACAACAACGGAGATCGTCAACGAGCAGCACAAGAAGAACAGCATCCAGATGGCGATCACGGGAAGCGCCTTGCCGGACTGGTTGAGTACGGTCCCACCAACATTCACCACATCGGCGAAGCCGATCGCAATACCCAGCGAAGTGTTTTTGGTGATGTTGAGGTACTGGTTGCCGAGCGGCGGAAGGCTTACCCGGACCGCCTGAGGCAAAATGACGTGGCGTAGGGCTTGGGCTCGGTTCAGCCCGATAGCCGCCGCCGCTTCCGACTGGCCTTTCGGCACGGCCAGAATGCCGCCACGAACGATCTCGGCAACGAAGGAAGCGGTGTAAAGGGTCAGCCCGATGAACATGGCGGCGAACCCTGGGGACATCACCAGACCTTGGCTGCCGTAGTTGAGCAGGGTGCCTTCCCCCACGATCGTCGGCCGCATGGCATCTACCGGGTTTCCGGTACGGCCGTCACCGAACTTGTCGCCCAGGAAGTGCCAGAAGTCTTGCCCCGAGTTGATGATCCAACTCGAAAGTCCTGGCCATCCGATAGTCACGACGAAAGCGACAAGCAACCCCCCGATCACTGCGAAGATCATCCGGAACATGTCATCGTCGGTGAGTTTGGCGAGCCCAGCCGGGCTGCGTTTCGAGTTCAGGAAGCGCCGGATCCAAAGCAGCGAGGCAGTGACCGCTCCCGCCGCCAGAACCAACTTCGCCCCGGACTGCGGTATCGACCCCCAGGCATCGCCGATTTCGTTGAACAAGTTGTTGAGGAACCCAAAGACCGGATGAACGAACCAGCCGACCACCGCGACGAGCAGCAGCACCGCTCCAAACCAAAGGTTCGGGTAGCTAATTGCACCGGTGAGGTCCTGATGGGTGACGCGACGTTTCCGAACCGCACGGGCCAGCAAGGTTCCGATGGCAAGCACGACAAGCCACTGGTAGAAGCCATCGCTGGGAAAGATCCGGGGCACGGCTAGGCCTTTGGACGACACCATGAACCAGCCGTTGATGGGTCCCGTGTCACCGACGAGCCGGCCAGCCGAACCAAGCAACACGGCGATGATAAAAATCTGGACCAGGATCGGAATGTTGCGGATCGTCTCGATGTAGATCGAGGCCAAACGGTTGACGATCCAGTTGTCAGACAGCCGGGCAATGCCGATTGCTAAACCAAGCAGGGTGGCGAACACGATGCCTGACATGGCCAGACGCAACGTATTGACCATGCCTACCCAAAGCGCCCGCCCCCCCGTGTTCGGGTCTTTGTCGATCCCTTCGGAAATGTTGAACCCGGGATTGATGCCAAGAAAATCAAAGTCGTTGGGGATCGACTTCGCTTTCAGGTTGGCACCAGCTTCTTCGACCAGAAAAAACAATGCACCAAGCACCAACAGCAGCGCGATCACCTGCGTCACCCATTTGACGACGGTGGCATCGCGGTAGAGCGGAACTCGTTTGGGTTGCATCCCTGCGAGGGTGCCCTCGCCTTCAGTAGTCACGTTCAGGTGTCCCCCCAGGACAACGAAATCTCAGCAAGTGACAGCAGGGTTGGGAAGCTTTTCGGCTCCCCAACCCTCGAATCACTGTCCGAGTTCCATCAGAGATGGAAATCGAAAGGTGGGTGTGATCAGCGCGCCGGCGGAGCGTAGATCAGACCACCGTCGAGCCAACCTGCGTTGGCCGAACCGGCGCGTTCAAGACCGACCGGGTTCAGGTTACGAGCGTAGATCTCGTCGTAGTTCCCGACCTGCTTGATGACCTGGTAGAAGGCGTCAGCAGCCAGACCCATACCGGACTGGAGTTCGCCTTCGCCACCGAGGAGACGACCAATTTCGGCGCTCGCCGGGTCGGCGACGGCGTCGTCAACGTTGGCTGAGGTCACGCCGTACTCGTCGGCGATGATGGTCGCGTAGACGGTCCAGTTCACGACGTCGGCAAACTGCGAGTCGTTCTGTCCGTACGTCGGGCCCAGTGGCTCCTTCGAAATCGGCGTAGCCGGGAAAATCACCCAGTCGTTGGGCTCGTTGTTGGCCTTCTGGCCAACGAGACCGGAACCGTCGGTGGTGACCACGTCACAGGTTCCATCCTGGAACGCATCCATCACCTGGTTGAAGTCCTCGAACGGACCACCGAGCGTCACGGACACACCAGCGGCGTCAGCGGCGTCAGCGACGTTCTTTTCGGTCGTGGTACCAGAGTTGGTGCAAACCGTCAGACCGTCAAGGTTTTCAATGTCGCTCGCGTTGGAGAAACCGTCGGCTCCACGGCCCATGAACTGCTGACCATCGAAGTAGGTCGTCGGACCGAAGTCCATGCCGATCTCCGAGTCGCGGCTCTGGGTCCAGGTGGTGTTACGCATCAGAAGATCCACTTCACCGGTCTGAACGGCGGTGAACCGGTCGGCGGCGCTAAGCGCCACAAAGTTGACCGCTTCGGCGTCACCGAGAATGGCCGCAGCCACGGCCCGGCAGTAGTCGGCGTCAAAACCGACCTGCGAACCATCGGACTGGGTTTCGGAGAACGCAACGGCAGTGCCACTTACGCCACAGTTCAGTTCACCGCGTGCCTGGATGGTGGCCAACAGGCTCCCGTCCTGCGTGGCTTCCACCACGTCTTCACTATCTCCACTGTCCGACGACGAGTCATCAGATTGTTCGGCTGCGCCTTCGTCGCTACCTTCGTCATCACCACATGCCGAAGCAATCAAGGTGAATCCGAGAAGTACGGCGAGCAGGCGGAGCAGGTAGTACTTTCGCATGTGCAGTTTCCTCCAGTTAGGCCCGATTTTCGGGACTTGTAATCTAGCGCGTTACGCCACCGCTCAATACCTAGACGGACGTCTTAGATATCGCGGTCCCGGCGACAGGTCGCACCGTCCAGCGAACAGTATGGACCAAATAGCCGCGATCCGAAAGCGAAAATTTAGAGGTACTGCCCGGTGGTGACCGAGTCGATGGATCGGCCACCATCAGCGTCAGATGAATGAACAAGGGTCCGAACGTAGATGATCCGCTCCCCTTTCTTCCCAGAAATCTTGGCCCAATCGTCAGGGTTGGTGGTGTTGGGAAGGTCTTCGTGTTCTTTGAACTCTTGGCGGATTGAGCCCAGCAGGTCCTCGGTGCGGATACCTCTGACCCCCTCGGCGATCTGACGTTTGATCGCTCGTTTCTTAGCCCGGCGAACCACGTTTTCGATCATCGCCCCCGACGCGAAATCTTTGAAATACATGACCTCTTTGTCACCGTTTTGGTAGGTCACTTCGAGGAACCGGTTGTCGTCATCGACCCGGTACATCTCGCGGACTGCATCTTCGACCATCGATTGGACCGCCTTATCCGGGTCACCGCCACCCACCGTGTCGATCGTTTCCTGATCAATTGGAAGGTCGCTGGTGAGGTACCGGGCGAAGATCGCGGCTGCGGCGTCCTCGTTAGGGCGTTCGATTTTGATCTTCACGTCGAGTCGCCCAGGCCGCAGGATGGCCGGATCGATCAGGTCTTCACGGTTCGAGGCGCCAATCACGATCACGTTTCGGAGTTCCTCAACCCCATCGATTTCGGCCAGCAACTGGGGAACAATCGTCGATTCGATATCGGAACTGATCCCGCTTCCTCGGGTGCGGAACAACGACTCCATCTCGTCGAAGAACACGATGACCGGCCAACCCGCTTCGCTCTTTTCTCGAGCCCGCTGAAACACCAACCGGATCTGGCGTTCCGTTTCGCCGACGTATTTGTTGAGCAGTTCAGGGCCTTTGATGTTCAGGAAATAGCTTTTTGCTTCGCTGGTTCCTGATACTTCGGCCGCCTTGCGGGCCAAGCTATTGGCCACGGCTTTGGCAATCAGCGTCTTTCCGCAGCCCGGAGGCCCGTACAGCAGAATGCCTTTCGGGGCTGGCAATTCGTATTCGGAAAACAACTGCTGATGCAGGAACGGGAGTTCAACCGCGTCGGTGATCTGCACGATCTGTTCATCAAGACCCCCTACCTGTTCGTAGGAAACGTCCGGGACTTCTTCGAGGATCAAACTGTCGAATTCGGGTCGCGGTAGGCGCTCAAGGATCAGACCGGCCCGAGGTTCGATCAGTACCAGATCTCCGGCTCGCAGTGGCCCGTCGAGCTGCTGGCGCGAAACCTCAACGACCCGGCTCTCGTCAGCTCGGCCAACGACAGTGGCCCGGCTTCCATCCCCCAAAAGCTCTTTGACCGTGGCCAGTTCGCCGGTGCGTTCCGGACCTTCAACGGCAACGATGTTGAGTGCTTCGTTGAGCACGACCGATTGTCCCCGTTGGATCTCGTCAAGCAGCCCGGGTTGCACCGAGACCCGCATTCGGCGACCACCGGTATGAATGTCGACGGTGCCGTCATCGTTGCGGTCCAGCACGGTTCCAAAACCGGCGGGTGGTTGAGTGAGTTTCTCGAGTTCTAGCCGGAGGTTGGCGATGTGGTCTCGTGCGTCTCGCAGCGTGGAGCTGAGCTGCTCGTTTTGTGACTGGGCGGTCGCCAACTGGCCGCTAGAGGCCGCCAGCTGTTCCTCAAGGGTTCGAACCCGTTTCGGAGAATCTTGCAGGCGGCGCCGGAGTTCGTTGACTTCGTCCTCAAGCGCGGCGGCGGCCAAACGAAGCCGACCGATCTCTGCATCCGCACTTTCGTGACTCATGGCTTCCTCCGTTTGCCTACAACCCCTTCCCGGTCATCGCTGGCCGGGCTACGACGCTCGTCCTTCACCCTAGACCGATGATTGGACAGGATGTCGAACGAGGCGAACGGAGACTTTTCCAAAGGTGGTTGCCGGTTCTTGAGCCCCGTGTACGAACTGATGCTCACTCGTGGCTACACTCCTTCACTGACAGGCCCTCCGACGGGCGCGAAACAAGTGTGAGGTTGGACTCAACATGAAGGTTTGGATCGATCAGGATCTCTGCACCGGCGACGGGCTTTGCGAAGAAATCGCCCCCGACGTTTTCACCCTGCTTGACGATGGTCTGGCCTACGTCAGGGAAGGCGAAAAGATTTTCAGCGACCCAGGTGGCCCTGAAGGACTCGCTGTGGTTCCCGCCGGCCAAGAAGAAGCAACCATCGAATCCGCCGAGGAATGCCCCGGCGAATGCATCTTCATCGAAGTCTGAGCCGCAGGGCGCAACGGCGTCACTAACGGTTGTTCGAAGCTCCCGGTGCTATCACGGTGCAGGGAGCTTCGTCGCGTCTGGGAGCGGTGAGTTGACCCTGTCTGGGTGGTACTAGCAGGACGGAACCGAGACGGGCGCCAACGAACGCTGATCGAGCAGTACCTGGAGTTCTGACACCCGGACGGCGTAGCTCGCGGTACCGGGGGTGGTGCTGGTAGCGAACACGACTCCGACCACCGAACCATCCGAGGACACCACGGCAGCACCCGAGTCGCCGCGTTCGATGTCGGCCGCCAGCAACCACGACGGCCGTTCGACTTTGCGGTCACTGGCGACCCCTTCGATCCGCACCTTCACCGGACGATCGATCCGAAAGGGAGTGATACGAACCTGGTCGGTGGAATCCCAACCAAAGATTGCTCCCACCGTTCCGTCTTGTGCGGTTCCGAAGTTCAGCGGTTCCAGATCCAACTCTGGTACGAACAACAAAGCGAGATCGTTGGTGGGATCAAACGCCACCGGTGTGGCCTCGAAACGTTCACCGGTGGAGGTCGCGATGCTTGGCGAGTCGAGGCCGAGCAGCACGTGAGCGCTGGTCGCTACTAGCTCGTCGGCCACGACGAAACCACTGCCTCGAGTCATGCGGCCACAGGCGATTCCCGAGATGCCGACGACCGAAGCGCTGATGCGATCTCGTTGGTCAGCCGTGAACTCGTCGCTGGTAGGCAGCGGCCCCGGGTCGGGTGGCGACGCGATGGGGGTTCGGCTCGACGCAGGCGGGGTTTGCGACGAACCTGCGCACCCTGGCAGACCGATGGCGAGGAACAGCGCGGTGACCATCGCTACGACCCATCGGTGCTGTCGTGCCACCGGCCCTTTTCGTATCGGAACCACCCTGTGGGGTCGCATTGGTCTGCCTAGCCGGCTACTCGGCCAGCAGGCGAGCGTGGGTCAGAAAGCCAGTGTGCGCGACCATCCGGTGATCGGGCCGAACCGCGGTGCCGTTGACGTACCAGCCTCGGTGAAGCACCTCGACCGTTTCGGCCATCCCAAAGCAACTGTCTTCGAACGCTTCGTGGAGCTGTGACACCTGAATGATGCTTGGTGTGTAAGCCAGGAAGATGCCACCACGCCGCAGCGCCTTTTCGGCGTGCGGAACAACCTGCCACGGTTCGGGAAGGTCGAGCACGACCCGGTCGAAGTCTTCACCTTCGATCCCCTGGTAGGCGTCACGCAGCGACGTCTGGTACGAGTCAAGCGCTGGTTCGCCGAGAAACCGGCGGACGGTTTGACGAGCGATTTCGAGGAAATCGTCGCGAATTTCGTAGCCGGTGATGTTCGCGCCGGCGCGCAGC
The DNA here is from genome assembly GCA_017852795.1 of Candidatus Neomicrothrix sp. Taxonomy (GTDB): domain Bacteria; phylum Actinomycetota; class Acidimicrobiia; order Acidimicrobiales; family Aldehydirespiratoraceae; genus UBA11606. The sequence continues at coordinate 991 of JAFMKU010000044.1, read as the reverse complement.
ATGGCGGTCGACAACGCACCCGAACCGAGACCTGACTCGAAGACTTTAGCCCCCGGAAAGATGTCGGCCTGAATCAGGATCGCTCCGAGATCTTTCGGGTACACGACCTGTGCGCCTCGGGGCATCTTGAGGATGTAATCGGTGATGGTCGGGCGGACGACAATAAACACCATGCCGCGGGTCGAACGATGGGTTACCCCTTCGGGCTGTCCGATCATTTCGTCATGGGCCAGCACCCCGGAATGCGAATGGAACTCTCCCCCGGCTTTGAGGTCGATCAGGTAGCGACGCTTCTTGCGGTCGATCAACAACACCGGTTCGCCAGCTTGCAGGTTTCCTTGTCGGGTCATCGTTGTGCTCCCCCACTTGATGCCATCGGCAGCGTAGGACGGTCAGGCCTTGTCGGCGCTTTGAGAATTGGCTGGCAAGTGGCGGATGATGAGCGACTCACCGGTTTGGAGAACCTCGGAACGAACGACCGGGCCCGAACCTCGTTTGGCCAGCGCAGATAAGCCATGAACGACAAGCCGGCCAAGGAAAATTGCCGTCCACACGCGGTTCCCTTGCACAACCCCGCGCCGAAAGGCGGGGCCGAGGCCGCGAGGCCGGCCCGAACGGGTGTCGTTCGACGAACCCATCAAATCCGCCGTATTTCAACCACGGTTGAGCGGGTGCGTCCGATACGCCGGCCCGCGAGAAACGCTAGGATCAGCGCCAGCACACCGAGGCCGATCACGACGGGAACGAGCCGGGGCGTCTGGTCATGGGCAGAGTCGATGACATCTCCGTGTACCGAGCGCAGACCCTGTTCGATGTCTTCACGGGTGATCGTGGACGGTTCGGAATCTGCCATCACAGGCTCCTTTTGGTTAGCTGCTGGACCAGCGCCGCCAACACCGCGGTCAACGCCACCGCTACCACCACGTAGGGAACCCAGGAAAGGTTGCCGGTCAACGCCGACCCAGTTTCTTCTTGAAGCACCCGCAGCGCC
>JAFMKU010000100.1 GCA_017852795.1 Candidatus Neomicrothrix sp. | reverse complement strand
AACTTCTTTAACCCATCCACACCCGGTCAATGCCTTGGCACCGGGCGTCTACCTGTCACAAAGACCAGGGCGCAATTGAAGGATAAAGGAACACACAATGCCCCTTCACCTCTCCTCCGGCGGCGACTTCCAGCCGTATATTAATTTCAAAGCATCAATCTCGACCTGGGAAATGTCAAAGGATGGCGGCGCCCAGCCGTTCACCTTTACCCAGGCGATCGCCGACATCGAGAACATCCAGCAGGGCTGGGGTCTGTTCGGTGAAGGTATGGCACCACAATGGGTGTGGGATGAGGCCGACGACGACTATCGACGCAAGCCCGGTGAGGGTGAGTGGAAGCGCGGCATCAGCCTCAAGTTCTTCAGCCCCAAGCTGTTCGGCGATGACCCGATCCGCGAGTTGGCATCGACCGGCACCGGCACCTGCATGGGCATCGAGAACCTGTACAATGAGTACGAGGCCAGCGCCGGCAACAACCCGGGCAAGGTTCCGGTTGTCGCGTTCGAGGGCGTCACGCCTAAGAAAGTCGGCAAAGGCAATACCGTCATCCCCAACCTGAAGATCGTCAAATGGGTCAATCGGCCGGCAGCACTGGCCGGTGACGATACAGAAACAGCGGCGGTTGCGCCCTCTCCCGCCGCTGCCGCACCGGCGCCAAGCATCCCAGCACCAGCGCCGGCCGGTGACGAAGAGTTCTAACCCGCTCTTTGTCAGATGCCGCCGGTGAGTTGGGTGACCCGGCGGCATCAATAAAGAGCGAATTAAACCGAGGGCATAATGTTGGCACACGCACATCAACCGGATCCACAGGTCATCGCCGACTTTTTCGAGCGGCTATACAGCCATGTCATGATCGATGGGCAGATCGAGATCGCCTACACCCTGCCCGACAGCAAGTCGCCCAAGCAGGCGAGGATGTTTCCGGTCGAGGATTATGCCGAGGCGGCCGACTTCGCAGCGCAGACCAATGCGACACCTGGGCAGAATGTCTACTTTGGACCCGGCCTGCGCCGCACCAACCTGCCGCATTCCCGTGGTGGTGATGCCGACGTCATTGCATTATACACCTTGTTCGCCGACTTCGATGATGACGGGGCCAGCGCGGCCGCCACCGCGAAGATGAAGGAACTCGGCATCGAGGCGCCAATCACCGTTGTTACCGGCCGGCACCCGCACCTCAGATCACATAAGTATTTACCCTTAGTCGAACCCATCCGCGACCACGCCCTGATGCGGAATGCCCTCGCCCACGTCGCCACGCTGCTCGACGGTGACCCAGCTTGTAAGAACGAAAGCCGCATCATGCGTATCCCCGGCTCAGTCGCATGGCCCAAGAAAGAGGGGCGGCTGACCGAGATGACAGAATTGCATATGCCGCACGGTCGCCGGCAGCAGTTTAATCTGGGCGAGATCACCCGGCATCAGGTAACGCCACAGATGGCACTCTCAGCGCCCAGAAATGACCATGCAGGCGCCACGAACGCTGTTCAGCACCATACCCTGCACATACGCAATGGCGTCGATGCACAGGCCGCAAAAGACAGGATGCTGCAAGGCGATCATTGGCACCACAATATGGTCGCCATCACCGCCCACCTTGTCGCTACAGATCACACTGATGAAGCAATACAGGACTACCTCGCCGATACCACCCTGCCCGGCTACACGCAGCAACAGACAATCGCCGAGGTTCAAGAGGCGATCGACGGGGCAAGGCGCAAAGGTTATGCGCCGGAGCCTACCCTCGCCCACAAGGCGGCGACTATCATCAAACAGGAACAAGAAGCCGAGAAGAACAGCGATTGGGACGCCGGCAACGCCGACAATCATATCCCCATCACATGGTTCGGCGACATCGAGGCCTCAACAGATACACAGGACTTTGTCGAGGACACCTTGGGAATCGGCCAGATGTCGGTGGTTTATGGTGAAAGCAACAGCGGCAAGACATTCTTTGCCTGCGATCTGGCCCTGCACACGGCAATGGGATGGGCTTGGCGCGGCAAGGAAACAGACCAGACTGGCGTGATATACCTGGCACTCGAGGGAAAGCACGGCATCACCAACCGAATGATTGCATTCCGCGACCACTACAAAGACAAAATGCAGGGCGAGATACCGCCGTTCGGCATCATCACCACATCAGTCAACCTACTCGACCCAGAGGCCGACACATCCCGCTTGATCGACAGTATTAAAGCGGCAAATGAAAAGATGCCACGCCCTGTCGGTCTGATCGTCATCGACACACTCAGCCGAGCCATAAGTGGCGGCAATGAAAATAGCCCAGATGATATGGGGGCGATCGTCATTAACTCTGACCGGATCCGGCAGCAAACCGGGGCGCACGTCATGTTTATCCACCACAGCGGCAAGGATCAGGCCAGAGGGGCTAGAGGCCATAGCCTGCTCAGAGCCGCCACAGATACCGAGATCGAGGTCAGGAGAGAAGGCGACACAGTATCGATCGCCGCGGTAAAGAAGCAGCGCGAGTTCGAGGGCGGTCAAGAATACCCATTCGGCCTCAAGCAGGTCGTCCTGGGCCTCAATAAGCGCGACAAAGAGGTCACGTCATGCGTCGTGGTCGCCGACGTCGAAGCGCCGGCGCGGAAAGGGCGTAAGGCCCAGCCATCAGGCAAGAACCAGCGAATTGTCCTAAAAGAACTCGCAAATATTATGACGACGGACAGCGCAGAACACCGGCATATGCCAGCATTTGGAAATATCAAATGCGTCAGTGAGGATAGCCTGCGCTTCGCTGTCTATAAAAGGCTATCTGGTGACCCCAAAAACAAGGCGACGACGTTCAACCGGGCATTGGATGGGCTGGTCGATAGTGAGTTCGCATGGCGTGATGGCGAGTGGATTTGGAGTGTCGATCATGGGTGATTTACATGCCGGCTGCATACACTGCAAAAGCTGCAAAACAGGAAATGCAGTATTTGCAACAAACGCAGGCCTACGCTGCATTTACTGCATTCCTCTATATAGAATGCAGAATGCAGTGTCCGTAGTTGGGGGTAAAAGTGAAGGATATTAAGAAACCCGACCCAATCACTAATCCACTCGTCGTCGGTGACGTCGATGCCGGCATCATCTACTCGGCCCTGCAGCCGCTCGACCAGATCGCCAACGAGATGGAATGCAAGTGGGGCGTCGGCAGATTGGAGCGGCTGGTGTCGGTCGAGACTGCGGCAAAGTTCGGGGCGGCCAGGGAGAAGCTGAATGCCGCCATCGAGGCACAGGATCCTGACGAG
>JAFMKU010000116.1 GCA_017852795.1 Candidatus Neomicrothrix sp. | reverse complement strand
GCCCAGCCGCAGGCCGTGTTGGTGGCCGACTCTGCTGACGGCGTGAGAGTCATGAAGGCCGAAAGCGCACCAAACTTGTAAACACTTATTGACGCAGATCGGACAGACGCCACGCCCACAAAAACAACAACTGAGTAGTCGCCGGAGTCGAAGTTCGCCGTACCCGAGCCCGTGCATCCCAGGTCCACCAGATACCCGCCCGTGAAGTTAATCAAAGACTCTACGTCGCTGTCGTATGTGGCATCCCCGGTAGACATCGTATAGCCGCTCCCGGTGACCCGGGCACTAGACGTGCCTCCGCCAGAGCAGTCTGGCACGGGGTCCGACACTGCGTCCGCCACGGGGTCGCACTCCGTTCCGCAGGCGGTGGAGTTGTATCCCCTCACGCACTGATAGACGACGCACCCATCGTCATTTGTTACGGGTTCACAGCAACCAGACGTGCAATCGAAGTCCGCACAGTCGGTTCCTGAGCCCTTGTACACACCGCCCAGCGTGGCACAGTCCGCTGCTGTCTCCTGGGTGCAAACGTAGGAGCCGGCCGACAGATGGCAGCACGCCCCCTTGCAACAGCCGCACGGGTCCGTGTAGGACATGTCACCACGCCAGGAAAGCGAGAAGAACCCACTTCACGCGGTCAGCCCAGTACGCCGCGGACATCTTGCCCTTGGCGATGTTCTTAGCGTGGCGGGCCTTGAAGGACTCTCGCCGCTTGCGGTAGGACTCCGACTCGCCGTCCTTCCTGGGGGAACCAGAGACTCCCTGCTGCCCGAAGCGGATGATCTTCTCCTGGCCGCCGGCACAGGCCTTAACAACGTGGGACTTGGTGTCATGGCCAGGTGTCCGCTTGGGAGAGTTGCAGGCCAGGCGGCGGATGTTGTCTTCACTTCCCACTGAGCTTCTTCCATTGCTTGGAGTCTGGGTAGTCCTTGTCGCCAGGCTTGGCGGGCTTCTCGCCTCGCTCACGCTTGGCCCGGATGTTGTGCCACAGGCCCCGCTTCAGTTGGCGGATGTTGTTCTCGCTGCTCATACGGGGTAGCCGTCCATCTCTATTGGTCCCCAGGTGTCCCCGTCCCACCAAATCCACATAAGGTCAAAGGGCATCAGTCCAAGCCCACGGGGCCACTCTTCTTAGGACGGCGTTCTTTCTTCATGTACTGATTGGGCTTGGAGTTACGATACGGCATCAGGCGTGGTCCGCCGTAATAGCCATTCCGCTGGTAGTCTTCCAGTTGCTGGAACTCCTCCGCCATGGCGGCCTGGCCCATCTCTTTGGCGAACGCCTGATATTCCGGCGACTGCGCTTGGCTGTACGCCTGCGACCGCTGCTGGGAGTCCAGTTGGCCTCGCAGCATGGCGTTCTCTTCCAACAACATTCGGATGCGTTCTTCAGGGCTCATCGGTTGTCTCCTTGGTAGTTATTGCCCGCCGCCACACCAGCGCCGATCAATGCACGCCTCAGGTAAGGAATCGCCTCATTGCGCAGCGAGCGGGAGTTCAGGACTCCTTCTGCGGTGATGCGTTCCCGGAGATTCCCAGCCTCACGGGCCTTTTCCAGGAGCCGGGCCGCATCCTCTGCGGTGTTGATCGGCCCCGCACCAGGTAGCAACCCGCCCAGGGTCGCCCTGATCTCCTCAGGCAAAGAGAGGTACTCCATGTACTGCTCGGCCTTCCTGGGCGACATGTCCGCCCACAGGGGAGGGGAGTTAGCAGGAGCTTGCAGGCGGCGAGCTACCCCTTTGCCGTAAAGGCGGTCCAGGGCGTGGCGGGACTCTTCAACCAGAGCCAATGGGTTGTTGCCTACCTGAATCGCAGAGCGGCCCCGGCTGTCCAGGCGGAACCGTCCCTCTGCCCCACGGCCAACTCCAGGCCGGTCGTAGTAGTACAGCGGAATCTCATGGCCGGAGACGCCGTAGTAGTCATTCGTCCGGTAGCGGGCGTCGTCTAGGAACTGAATAGGGTCGTCTGCCTGCTTGGCCTTGGCCCGTGCCAGGAACTCCGCTGCCTCGTCGCCGTACTGGGCCATGACCACCTTCAGCGGGTCCACTGCCAGAACGCGGTCGTAGTTCCGCTGGGACTTGGGAATCTCGGCCGAGCGGCGGGCCACAAACTCGCCGGCCTCGCCAACTAGCTCACGGACGGCATTGGCGTATGCGTCGGCTAGGCGGCTCATGCCATTCCCTCGGCCCAGCTATCGTTTCGATACATGTACTGCCGGCCGCGGATCACGTCGTCCAGGACCTTCTCTGGCGGCTCGCCAAGTTGCTTCGCCCGTTGCTTTAGGCGATTCTCCAGGCCATGGAGGAAAGACGGGTAGTCCAGACTCCTCATGGCCGGCGAGCGGGCACCCCGCATCATCCAGATTGCCGGCTGTGCCTGGCTGATCGGCACATCGCCCGCCGCTTGCAGGATGGCCTGACGGGCCGGCGAGTAGGCCCGGGATTCAAACGGCAGGCCAAGCCAGCGGTGCATCCAGCTATCCATGGCGGCTGCGTCCGGATCGCCAAGTTTCTGGTTGTAATAGTCGCCCAGCTTATACCTAGCACCGGCCCCTTCATCGCCAGGGAACTGCAAGCGACCCTGGAGGTATTGGTTGGCCTTGTACAAATCCTGCCCCTGGGCGAAGCCTCCATAGCCCTGCGGGATCAGCCCTTCTTCACGGGCCCGGCGTATCCGTTCGACAGCCTCATCGTAACTGGCCGCCTCTGGCAGTAGTCCTTGCTTGTGGAGGTTGTAGAGCAGCGAACCCTTCTTAATCTCCTGCTGGACGGGCGAGGCATTGCTAGATGCCGATGTCAGCCCCATGAAGCGGCGAAACTCCCGGTCGCCCCTATCTCTACCAAGCACAGAGCGGAATCGTTCCTGGAGCGGTCCCGTGAAGTACCACTGCCCATAGCCCGCCTCCAGGCCACGCCGCATGTCTTCTTGGAGAGACGGCATCACCGCATCTATCGCTTCGATCTCATCTTCATAGACCATGCCCGGCCGGCGAACCCTGGAACGGACCGGCATGTCAACTGCCGGATACAACTCACTGCCCATGACCTCTAGGGGCCGCATTGGGGGAAGCGGGCGGGCGGTTTCCGATAGTTCCAGTGGAACGGCCCTGTTTGCTCTGGCCGGGCGAACCACTGCACCGGCAGGCGGAACATAAGCTCCCGGCCTAGACTGCGATGCCACCCTATCCAGGACGGCATCGGTCAACTTCCTGGCGATACGGTCGGCTGTGCCCATACAGGCTATTGCCCCACGGGAATCCAGTCCCAGCCAGGTGTCGCCAAGAGGGCGTCCGTCGCCCTGACCGGAGCGTCCGGAAGCAGTAG
>JAFMKU010000109.1 GCA_017852795.1 Candidatus Neomicrothrix sp. | reverse complement strand
CCGCTCGTGACACCTGGAGCCGTGACTGAATCTTGAAATTGATCGCTGTCACTATTGCCCTCAGAGTTATCGAGAGTCGCAGCCCCTGTGCCCGTGTAGGTCACGGAACGCCGCGAGAATGCAACCGGGAGATCGATCCGCGCCCTGGTCAGTAAATTGACCGACTTCGCCAACTGGTTGAAATGGTCGGCATACATGATCGTGTTCGGTAGGGGCCCATGCCCTCGTTGCCCATCATCACGGACCTTGAGCGGCAAGAAATATTGCCACCGTCTCCCCATCGCCTGATCATTGAGATCCTCCCATTTGTAATCATAGAGCTTCCGCGCCGTCGTGCATGGATCAGGAAAATCACCGTCGCATTGCTCACAGAGCTGCTCGATTGTCGATTTACTATCAACGTAGCCCTCGCAGATCGCGCGAAGCACGTATTCCATCCATTGGAAATGATCGACGGTGGCCCGGGTGTCGGTGTCTTGGACTGTAGAATTCCCGTCCTCGTAGACCTTCGGGATCAGCTTGGTGAAATAGAACCGCGGAAAGCATGAACCGTTGAAGTCACCCAACCAGAACCCACTACCTGTGTCAGCATCAGGAGCCACGTCGCCAGGACGGACCACGCAATCAGTTCCATCGTCGCCGTACTTCAGATACTCCAGGATTGCTGCTTCATCGGTGCGAATGTCTAAGGAATCTATGGCTGTCGTTCTCGCCGCTGGCGTGTTGGCGATGTCGCCCGTGAGCTCAGTCTGCAGCCGCCCGGTTAACTGGACTTTCACATTTCCGGAGTCGTCGAGAGTCACGCTCTCGATCTGATAGTCAGGCTTGTAGATCTGGCAGCTGGTGTAGTGCTTGATTGAGCCCTCGCAGTCATCGCTCGTCTTGTCACACAAACCGTTGTCGGCAGAGATCAGACTGTTGCCGCCCTCCTCCCAATCACAGGAGCCGTCGCTGTTCTCAAGGTAACGGTAGCCGCTCGGGTTCTCAGTGCGGATCACTGGTCGCGCACCGTAGGCCACATGCTCACGAATCCGGGTAAACTTCGTGTCCAACTGATTCCAGCACTTAGACTGGAACGTGCATCGATCGCCGAGAAACCCAAGAACATCGCCGAAGGCCTCCGGCTTGTAGATGGAAGATTCCCGGTCCTCGTAGATGGTCGTGTTCATGAACATCAACCATTCGTTCGTCTCACCCGCTTCTGGAGCCTCAGAGATGATGATCTCATACTCTCTGACTGTCGGTGAACCCGTCTTGGTGTAGGTCGGAACCCCATAGACACCAGTGAACGTTTCCCCATCCGTTGAGTAGGTCGTGCCGTCGTAGGTCACATCCCCTCCCCCAGCGAGCTCCACTTTGTATTTCACCCCAGCGCGGATGCTTCCGCTCGCGATCGCCTCTGTCGAAGGTGCGATGCCTTCGAAGACATCAAGGCTAGATACCCCTCGAGGATTGCGCGAAAAGTAGAGAATCGATTTCCCTCCGCTGACCTCGTAGCCATTGAGCAGTGTCCGCTCGGCCATTCGCTGCCGGTCGTTGATCATCCGTCTGGCGGTTTCCCAGATCGGATTTTTATTCATGTGCGACTGTGCGGGAATCTCCGTGTGAGTGGGATTGTGGGCCATCCCGTAAGAAAAATAGTCATCGGAGATGTTGACCGGATCTGTCTCGTCGTTTCCGAGCCCCTCCGCACCGCTGGCGCCGTTTGTCGATGCCATCCGAAGCAAGGCATAGGCGTCGTTGACGTCGGGCTTGTATTCAAGAATCTCGGCGATCTCAACGAACACGTCCTCGCCGCTGGCGGCGATCTCCTCGAGGCACTTTATTTTGACCGTTCCCCGAGCTGGATTCGGAAAGCAAAACATCGCCTCATCGCTTGAAGGTGTGATCGTGAGAGTCGTCAGCAGCTGATCATCGAGATAGACCTCAAAATTCTTTTCGCTCGTGATCGGATCCCCTACCGCGATCACTTTGGAGAGCACGAAGCCGCTATGGATGGCGTACGTCGTCGACGCATTGTAAACGCCGAAGGTACCAGCAGGGCTTCCCGCGGGAAAATCAAACTGAGGATAGACCGCTTCGAGAGATCCTCCGGAACCCGTCGCGGTTCCATAGGCTGGCGCGAGATAGTATTGAGTCTCTAGGAACTTCTGAAAGTCGAAACCCGTCCCAAAGACGTTGTAGTCGATCGCCTCCCGCTGCGCATCACTTCCTCGAAAGCCACTGACAAACTTGTTGAGCGTTTGCTGCAGCTGCTCAGAGTGTCGCCGCCCGAGTTGAGCGTTGTCAGAATAAGGCCCCTCGAAAAACTCATCGAAAGGAAGATGAGTGATTGAACCGTCCCAATGATAAAGCAGATACGAAGTGAACCCTTGGGACCATCCGCGAATCGGTTTAGCCAGCCCCGGACAGTCAGCATCGGAGGATTGCGAAGACTCCGGACAGGTCAAATAGTTGCATGCCTTGTCCTCTGCAATATTCGTGAAGATCGGGTCAACCTCGAGATGAACACCATCAGCACAGAACCCATCGTTGTTGGCGGTTGAGAAGAACCCACCGTATCCCTTCAGATAGTATTGATTGCGGCCGTATTGAATGGGTCCGTGAGATTGAGCCGCGACAAGTGCATTCGCGTTCGTGAGGTCTGAGCCTGTGGCGTTTGTGACGCCTCGTTGAGTCTTTCCAAGCTCCCAGAAATCGAGAGGCGTCGAAGGGATTGGGTCCAGGTCAATTCCTGTGCCTTCGCTGCCATCGTAGTTCATCCGGCCAGGCTCATCATAGAGCGAGGGCTCTTGACCGAAAATGAAAGCCCCTAGGGGCTGCGAAACATTTACCCCTTCAGATGTTCCTGCGGCAGCGACAGGCCAGTTCAAACCGGCGTCGTGCTTGATGTGCCCATAGAACTTCCAGAACTCATCTTCAGCCGGCCAAAGGTTGAAACCGGCATCAGGGTTTCGAAGGTTTCGGATGAGAGCGTGAGAATACCAGAATAGCCGCCAAGTGGGATCAGCTACGCCATGTTTGAGCCGATCATTGAAAGCGTCGGCGAGCTTGTTGTAATCAACTGACGTTATCGCCTGCCCGACTGAAACTGTCGGCGCTCTGGTGTAGGCAATCGGCACACGTTAGTTGACCGTCCAGCGACTGAGAGCTTTGACTTGGATCGTCACGTCCGCCTCAATCACAACCTTCTGATCGGAATTCTTGAAGGCAGAGTTTGGGAACCAGGAGAAGGTTTCACCATCAGCAATGGTTGCTGATTCATCAGAGACGGAAACCCCACGATCTGAGAACGCAGTAGGAGCGACCATCTTGATCGTGACACCAGCTGAGCCGCCGCTCGCGTTGTGGATATAGACGAGATGAAGCTTCGCGTAAGGGATAGCAAACCCATTGCCTGGGCCAGTCGCGGTCAACGTGGTCATGTTGTCCGTGATCTTCTCAGGGTTCTTGTCGTGCTCTCGAAGAGCTAGCGCTTGTTCTGGCATATCAAAAAAGAATTTCTTTCAGTGCCTTAAATTTCTCGTCGCTCACGAATCCAAAGGCCCATCCGAGTGCAATGACAACGAAAGTGACGAAAGCCCCAACCGGCTTCCAATGCTTGAGGGCCCAAGCAAACAAGGCCGCCTGAAAAGCTGGCCGCTCTTTGGGGATGATGTACGATACAAAATAGAGAAATTCTCCTTCTTCATCCCGAACAACGTGAACTATCAGTTTCGCCCAAAACCATTCTCCTTCATTTTTACGGTGGTAGCGCTTATCAAGACGGTATCCGTCAGGGCCGTTCCTCTGTAGACAGGGATCGGCTGATGCCTGGTCTCCGTCAATGTCTTTGTCGACAGTGAAATCCCGCCACGTTCGGTTGTGGGGCCATTCCGCAAGTGCGTAACCAAAAGCCTCAGCACACGCTTCATTGACGTAAATCCATTCATTGTTTCGCCCAACAACAGCAACACCGATCGGAGAATGGTCGAATGCTTCGCGAAAAACTTGATGAGGGATCTCGGCAGGTTTTTCGCTCATTCATTTAACGCGGGCAAGATACTTTTGGATCTAGGAAAACCTCCCGCGTGACATCCGTAGATCCACGCGAGAGGTAACGAAGTGATGGCTTCTCAACTATTGACTATCTCCGGGAGGGGCTGGCGGCGAGTCGCGGAGACTGTTGAGATAGTTGAGCTGGGCGAGCTGTTCCGGCGTCAAGATAACGACGTTGGGTGGTTCACCATCAGAACTGGGGATCGCGGCAATCGTTCCTGGTTGATCGGCACGATCCGGCCCGTCGTCTTCGCTGTCATTCGCTTGATTCGCTAGTATCGATTCGATTCTGGTCAATCTGTTGGCAAGATCGTCTTGAGGCTGCTGAATAGGAACGTTTCTGTAGATCGCTCCGAGCGTTTCAAGCGTCTGGAATAGCCTCGTTTCGGGAGATCCAGCGGCACTATCAGCGGAGCCAGAGCTTGACCATACCTTGCCATCACCCAAGGACTCGTTGAATTCAATCTCGTTCAGATTGACTTTCATGTTCCAGGCAGAGATTCCAGATTCAAAATCCATCTCATCGACGGCGGCCACGCTACCGTCAGGAGCGTATGTAGTGACAGTTTTATTGAGTTCATGGACCCGGCCAGCTTTGCAGCCTACGGTGGATCCGAACGCGAGGCCGGCAATCAGCGCGACCGATAGTAGCTTGAGTGTATGTCTCATTTCTTCCTTTTAGTCTGTGTTCTTGTGACTAGTGAGAATCTTCTTTAACTCCGTCTACTCAGAGTCAGCAGGGCCAACGATTGCTTGGACTTCTTCCAAGGTCGGCTTGGAAATCACCACGGCGTCGTTGAATGCGTCAATCTCCGCCCCGATAGCCGCGACGATGCCAGGGATGGCGGACTCATCTAAAGGGCTGTTTAGCATCTTACGAGCCTTTAGGATTGCTAGTGGCGATTGATCGTCAGGGTCTTCGCTGGTCAACGCCTTGTGCAGCTTGTTGCCAGGCGCACGGTTCACGGCTTGCGCTGCTAGCTGATTGACTAGCCCGATTGCGTTATTGATTTGAGAGCTCATAGTTTAGGCTGTTTCGATTGTGCCTGTGAGATAGATCACGCTAGATGTGGTGAAGTCTGCATTCGTCAACGGAGTAAGACCTGTTGATGTTGTTTGGTAGAGATTTACATCATCAGTATTTAGGATGCTCAACCCAGCCAAAGCAGCCCCGGTGAGTCCAGTCCCATTAAATAGCAAGAGTTTCTGAACCATTTGCTTGTTACTGTCGTTCGCTGTGTTGAACGGCAAAGCAGAAACAACCGCGTTCCCCACATCAGTTACCGCTGACGGAGCGCTGATTCTCAGCGTATAGTTGATGATCTTAGGATTGACCCCGTCTTTCCACCAAGAGCCCACAGCAGATCCCACTGTTTGAAGTGTTGCCCCAAAATAAAGCTGGGGAGTAAACGTCCCGCTGACTTGCGGCTTCGTTCGCAGAGGGGCTACGTTGGTCGCAGCCGCGTTCAGCTCATTAGAGCTAGCGTCTACGATTGAGCCATCGGATTCGATGTTCTCTGGAAAGAGTTGGACCACGCCCCCGATACTTCTCAGAGTAGATCCATTGGAATAAGTTGTCGGTGTAGTGCCAGTCGCTACAAACTCAACACCTGTTGCGTTCGATGCGGCACCAACATTGGTGAAATCGTCGCCAGAGACAAAGGTGTCGATTCGATACCGAGCCCCTGAGGTGAGCGTCCCGCTCGTCTGGGTTGCGTTTGTTGCGGATTGGTCGGCGACAGGAACCCCGCCATCGATTGCCCAACGCAACGCCTCAGCAGAAGACATTGCCCTGTTGAGAATTAATAGCTCAGAAATGTATCCATCAAAATATTCAGATGTATTTCGCTTACCAATTGTAACAGCCTGACTGCTCGTCACGCTGCCCGTTACAGATGTCAAAGAATCCTCTGTTCCAGTCAGCTCCTCGTTGACGTAACGAGACAAGTTTGCGCTGCGGTCAAAGACAACAACAGCCGTATTCAACCCAACCCGAAGGGAGTTTCCATCGTTGCTTGCCCCTACGCTGTTGGTCCCGTCGCTCAGGTAAGCATCAACACCACCCCAACTGCCTGCGATGACCTGAAAACCTGACGATCCGGCCCCGCGAGATGTCACTAAAGTCATCGCAGATGTTGGGATCGCATCCAACCAAAAGCGAACAGCAACAGTCAAATCCCCTGTTCCAAAGTCCAAGGCCGAAGCGTGGCTGATGGAATGGAAAGAACTAGAGCCGTTGTAATACACCCCATTAGCAGGCTGCCGCGCGTTGGTTCGGTCGTTGACATCGGCCTTGGAGTAGACACCGAGATTCACTAACGCAGTAACTACGTTCTCCAAATCAGCAAGATTCTGCGAAGGAACCAATCCCTCAGCGGACGCCGGAACACCAAGCGTGGCCCGAATGGCAGCGAGCATCGCGGCATCAACGATGGTGCCATGATTTCGAACAAGTTTCCCGTCGAGGGACTTTATCGAACCGTCAGTGCCGAAGGCTAAAAAATCTTTCGATGCCATAGATAAAACTCTCTACCCAATGGGGCAAATGGTTACCTACCCCCAACGGTTCGGAGAGGAAGAGGACGTCCCGCTCGAGCGCGTGGATCTGCTCACAACAGCTGACTGAGATACTCCCTTTGATGTGACCGAGTTCTTCACGCCGGGCGCCTTTCTTGGTTCCAAAGCTGACACGCGATCAATTAAAGCGTTGATCGTGTAAAGAATTTGCTGGGGGCTAAACTGAGCGAGCTTGCGAAGCCGAATCATGAGAAGATCGTGTTATAAGTGACCTCAGGCTCATCCGGATGGTAGTTCAAGAATTCACTCACGATCTCGTAGCGGCCGTTAGACATCTCGTTGATCTGGGGAGCTCCCTTGAACCAATAGGTGTCATCAAAAAACTGGTGTAGATCGCCGATCAGGTTCCGCTGAGTGATGGCATCAGCAGTCGCGTTGACCGCCGCAACAAGGTTATCATTCGACCACATCTCATTAACGTGAGCATGGTCTGCCGTCAGCGAAGAATTGCCGGGGACAACCCGCACATTCCGAATGGCGTATCGATCCCGCTCACCGGTAGTTTGACCAGAGACCAAGAGTTTCGCGAGCTCGTCGGCGAGGGTGATCTGATCAGTGGTCCCGGGTGGATCCATATAGTCAGTGAGAAGGAAAACCTTGTCCTTGTCGGCGGTCGGTGGATCTGAAGCCATAGCCGCTGCCACCCTTCCCTTGTAGGCCTCCACGGCTTGAATGACTCTCTCGAGATAGCCAGCCGAAACGTCCTCGAGGACCTGATATTTGGGAAGCCTCTGGAGCTCAACCTGTTCCCTTGCTTCCCCATAGGTCCAAGTGTTCGAGAACTCGTTCACCTCTGGATCCGCGGCCGCGGCGTCCTCTTGACTCCTGGCGTTGAAGATCACCGTGAGATAAGCATCTTGCTTGTTATCGCCGGCTTGAGTGGCTTGAGTGTGAGAGGCTCCTTCGACGTAGAAATCAGTTTCCTGGGCAACAAGAATCGATTCCAAGAGCCCTCGATACTTGATCGTCGTCACCCAACCATTGACCTCATCACGGACACGCGAGAAGTGAACCTGCCGAACGCTTACGTTTCCTTTGTATCTTGGAGTTCCCATGGCTACCTGCTGAGGACTTGGGTATTCTCGGCCGTCTCTTCAGCAGCTTTTCGGGCCGCTCGCTGCTCGTCTAGAACCTCACGACGATGCTCCCGAAACTCCCTGAGGGCTTCGCGAACATCTTCGTATATCGACCCGAGCTGTCTGAATACACCGAAGGGATTCGAAACCTGCTCAATCGAACTCGCTGCAGCACCTGCCTTGGCAGCTCGAGCTTTGAATTCAAGCGTGGTCTTCTGGTCCGAGGCAGCTGCAAGTCTCAAGACCTCATCGTTCGGAATGATCACCCCAGCATCCACGGCTTGCTGAGCTGAGGCCCCCAGCCCCGCCCTGAACGCGGGCAGAAGCTCGCTCCCAGATCTCCCTAGAACCTTTTGAGCATCGGCAATATCGGTAGGGCCCCCGCTCCTATTCTTGAAAATGTTGGCGACCTTTAAGAACAACTCATCTGGGCTAAGCTTCTTGAGTTCTTTGGTCGAGATTCCCAATCTTTCAAAGGTCTCGATAATATCCTTACTCCCCCGCTCGGCATCGATCTGAGCAACGCCCAATCGCTTTATCGCGGCCGCCATGTTGTCGATACTTGCCCCACTTTGCTCCGCGGCGAATTCAAGCTGCTGATAAACATCCGTCGACACCCCGAGGGAGTTCGATTTGTCGCGAATGCGTCCAGCCTGGTCGAGTGAATCGGTAACTGAGCGAACGATCGCCCCCACAGCAAAGGCCGCTGCGAGACGTCCTTTGATCATTGACGTCACGCTGTTTGACCATCTATCAGCCTCTCGGCTCGCCTGGTCTAATCCGGACTTCCACTGACTGCCGTCGAGCTGGACTTTCCCTCTAAGCGTGAATCCAGGCATTAGTTCCTCAGAAGTTCTTCAATAGCTCGGTGTCTCTCGCCAACAATCCCGAACCCTTGCAATTCTTCGATCGATGTTCCGTAGTCCCAAAGGCACTGCGAGTATGGAGTGTCCATTATCGTGTCCGGACTGTAGTTGCAGCGGGTGAGCAACCAACAGCGGAGCTGCGCCAGAAATGGAGCCCCCTTTTTTGATGCGACCGGCTCGTCGCTCTTAGAAAACTCGGGTTCGTTGTAGCCAGCTTCGATGTATTCCGCCCAGGCCTTGATCGCTAAACTCACATCGCAGGCCATGGTTGATGCGGCCTTTCTCTCAAGCTCCCTAAGCCCCATGGAGGTGAACACCCCAGTTGCAAACTCTAGCCCCTCCGAATAGGTCCTTGAGCAGATTTCGACCGCAAACATGAGACCTTTGAGATCCATGATTGGATCCAGCCCGAACCGATTCAACAGAATGAGATGCCCATACGAGAGCGGTCTCAACGGTCGACCGAGCACTTGAAATGGCTCGGGTGCTAGACTGGCTAGAAAGTCATTCACTAAGCGGTTGCTTCACCCGTGATGTCGTTCTCATATTCCCCGACCGTCAGGTTGATCAAGCGGACTTTCCCGAAAGAGCGTGTCTTACCAACCTCTTCCACAATAAAGGAGTGGGATCCATCGTCGACTTCAGCGTAGGACGGATCATCAACAGTCAGTTTATCCCCAACCTCGATGTTGAGAGCATCTTTCGATTCGCTGTTCGCAATCGTATCTTCGGACACATAGAATTCGAACGGGGCCCGGGTGATCTTGTTGGTGATGATTCGGCCATCAACAGCGCCGTCTCCATCCGTGAAATCAGTGTTCGTCGCCGTCTTATTGACGGGAAACGTCTCAATCACAGCTTGCACTGTCGTAGGCGTTCCCGCTTGGTTGGTGATCGTAATCGGCGTCTTGGATAGCCCACCGAATGCAAATGCTTTTCCTTTTTGGCGTTCAGGCATAATCGTTTCTAGTTGTGGCCAGCGATCAGCTGCACCTTGTATCCGCTCGTGAAAATCGGGGTTTCGTTACTATCGGCTTCAATATCCGGCAACTCCTCCGTAGTGGATTCAATCCCATTAACCAGCAAGTCCGTTCCGGCTGCCATCAGGCTCTCTGCGAGATTGTCTTGCTCGCAGGCATCCACGACTTTCCCAAAAGCAGTGTTATGTTTCTCGGCAGCATTCGGAACGGTGTCAGGATCTGCGGAACTAATCACCGTGATCAAAACCTCCGCTGAAATCGTGTTCGCCTCAGGGTGAATATCCTCCCCTCCAAGGAAAGAGCAGATCGTGGCTGGATACTCCACATCAAAGGCCCCGAGACCGGGATACACTCCGGTTTCGATCGTCTGCTCCAGGTAAGCTTTGAACGCCGCCTCAATCTTTTCCCTTAGGCTCTTCATCGGTTGAACTTGTTGGCTGTCGTCTGCATCCGTTTTGCTGTGAATCTGCGCATATCAGCCGCGTCAGCGTTCAAAGCTGCCTGAAGGGCTGGTCCTGCGATCTGTTGGGCCTTTGTGGCGTGGTTGATCACTTCGGCTGTCGGGTTTAAACCTGGCTTTGCAACCTTCCCCTCACCTGGCTGACGGCTAAAGTTCTGGACGTTTCGCGGTTGTCGCCTAGCTCTTCCGGGAACTCCTCTCTCCAGATCTCGAATCGATTTGAGGAACCCGCTCTTTATGTACGCTCGCGTGCGTTGACGGCGGTCTATCAAGCTCTCAATCTCGTTCGCCATGTCCTTTCCGTAGAGGCCGGGAGTCGGTTTTCCTTTTCGTCCGGCCTTGTCGCTGCCGGAGGCGATCAAGAGAGCCGCTCTCGGCGGACGTCCTCGACCTTTTCGTCCCGGCGAAGGCATTCTTTTTCGAAGGTCTCTCTCGATTCTCTTCGGAGTCGCCGCGGGAGTTTTCCGCATGGCAATGAAGGCAATGTTGATCCCTCTCTTGTTGACGATGAATGCGAGGTCCCTCTTTGAATACCGGATGTATTGACGCATCGCTGCGTTGTGCTCCCGCGTATCAATGACGATCCCCGTGCTAGGCATTCGAGTTCCTCCTCAGGGCAAAGGTGTAGATCGTGTCGGAAACATCGAGCTCGGTGATCGCAAAGCGATCTCCTTCTATTGTGATTGGGTTTCCATCGACAGGCATTACGCCCACCTGAACAAACTGAGCGCGATTCGCGACAAGTCGAGCGTCTGCTCCTTCGAGGAATCCACCTTGGACAGGTTCTTTGTCACGGCTGATCTCAGAAACGACACCGGACCACAACAGGTCATTCCACTCAAAGGTGATACCGCGTTTATTCTCTGCGGCAATTTGCGCTAGGTGGGCTCGTTTGAGGCTCAGGTGCCCGATCGCTGTAGTAAGGGAGACTGAAACGGCGGAATCAGTTTCGTCTCCAGTGATGACGAATTTGTCTGTTCTCGTGTGGCTGGTACCGTTGGCAAGATCAAGAGTGATGGCGATCGCATCTGCCCATGCGCCACTGACTCGGTTCTGAATCCGGCAGACCGTATCGCCAAAGTGAGCACCACCTGCGAGAACTTTTAGAGACTCGCCGTTCTCGATGCTGTCACCCTCACCGAGCCTGCGCCAGACACCAGGAACACTCTTCGCCTGAAAGCGAATTCCAGATGCTAGACTCGTGACTCTACAAATGCTCATTCAAAAAAAAGGCCGGCCGGATAACCACAAACCGACCGGCCACACCACAAGAGATTATCGGGCTCTACTTCTTGCCCTTACCCTTACCCTTCGGCTTGGATTCAGGTTCAGGATTGGGCTCGTCGTTGATTAAATCTTGGCTCTCGTCGGCTTGCTCGGGGTCAGATGGCGGCTCGGGGTCACCCTCGTTTTGTTGTAGGTCTCCAGTGACGATAGCGGCGGCGGCTTTCTCAGCGGCCTCGGCAGCTTCAGCCTTGAGCTGTTCGACTCGCTCCGGGTCCACTTCCTTGCCATCGAATTCTGAGATGTCGATATTGACATCCACCACTGGAGGCTCGTGGAGCGTGTTGAACTTGTCGGACTTCATCTTCCGAAACCAAGCGACTAACTGATATTTCGACTCCGCAAGCTTCGCTCGCTCAGCCTTGAAGGCATCGAGCGTTTCGGAGGCATCGCCAATCGCGAAAACCTCCATTGTCCCGTCAGGCAGATAGCCGATCGCGATGCTCGGCTTGCGATTAAAGATGACTTGATCTGACATACTATTGAGATTTGATTCGCTCCAGCGAGGCTCCTAGGCCTTTGGATATTCCGTACAGGAATCCACACGACATCCGAAATTCTCCCTCGTTTGGTGAATACCAAATGCGAAACTGGAACGGCAACCCGGTCTTGGGTTCGGTCATGTTTTCAACGGAGATGTGCCGAACACCTGGCTTGAATACAGGGCGAGCAGCCATCGCCATTGCAGAAGGGTGCATTGCGATTCCGGTTAGATATTCTCCGTTCGCCGGAATTCCCTCGTATTCATAGATGTTGAATCCACGGGCCCTTTGAATTCGACCTTCTCTGATTGGCTCATCAGTTCCCGAGGCGCTCTTATCAACAATGCTTAGATCCTGAATCAAGCCAGTGTGATAGTCGGGGCTGATAATCGCTGAACGCCCCAGCTTCGGAACCTTCCGAGTAGTCAGGTTCCCGCCAATGTCCGCTAGAGCATCAGCATCAAATTGAGCGTCCGTCTTGGTCGTGGCGTTGGTGTAGTTGGAAGCGAGAACCAAAGCGAAGGCATCATCAACCAAAGACTTGACTGTCGCCTCCCTGGAGGGCTCAAAGAACTGTTCCATCAGCCATTTTGCTGATCGGGCCTTGGAGATTTCAGAATCATTGAAGGCCGCCACATGCCCCTTGAATGCATCGAGATTAACCGTAATCCCTTCAGTGGATACATCCTGAACAGTCGAGTAACCCCCAGAGAGGTCAGAGGCAGTCATCCCGCCTGCTACACGTGTCAGAACTGATTCTCCTTCCTGGGCGATTTCCTCGCTAAAATTCCGAGCGAACACGCGGACCGGAAAGAACTCACTTCCGAAATACTTAATCGCGTCTCTTGCGATTGCCGCGAGATTGAAGTTGTTAAGTGAGTTTGCCATATAGGTCCGCGTGTTGCTCTGAGATGATTACTAAGCCGAAAGGATGCGCTTCAGCCCGTTGCCCTGCCCCTTGGCTACGCCCCAAAGCGTCCCCATGGAGAACTTGAATTTACCAGCGTTTCCGTCATACCAGACACGGAACTGGATCGGCAGCCCCGTGACAGGATCAACCCGATTCTCGACACCGACCGGAGCGTTGCCATCAATCAGAGTTGGGTCAACAACTGCGCGAGCTGCGAACGCCATAGCTGATCGGTGGCAGACAAAACCGGCTAGATTCTGGCTGTTGTTTGGAATGCTTCCGTACTCGTAGATTCGGAACCCACGAGCCTTGCGAACCTCGCCATTCTTGATCGCTTCGTTGTCACCGAAGGCGCTCATGTCTTCGATCACCGAGTCCTTCACCAATCCGGTGTAATAGCTCGGCGGCACAATCAATGCGCGATTGCTTTTCGGCACCTTGAGAGTCGTCAAATCGCCCCCAAGGGTTGCGAGTTCGTCAGAATCGAAATTCGCATCGGTGATCACCTTGCTGTTCGAGTAGTTCGCGCTAACAACCAACTCGAAGAAGGTCTGCATGATTTTGTCGAGCAGAGCTTCAACAGCCGGCTCAATAAAGTTATCACGCAACCACATCACATTACCCGCTTTCGATGCTTCCAAATCGGTGAACGCGAAGACTGGCCCCCAGAACTGATCGAGATTGACTGTGACCCCGGTATTCGAGACATCGGATGGTGTGTAACCGTTCGCGAGATTCGAGACGGTAACGGAACCAGGGAGTCGAGTCTTTACGCTCTCTCCCTCGTTTTTGATCTCATCAGAGAAATCAGTCCCCATCGCTGTGACCGGGAACATCGATAGACCAAGATGGTCCATCGTTCTGTCCGCGATCTGCGCGACGTTGACGTTTACTAGTGTATTAGCCATGAGCTGAAAATTTGATTAAGTCGATTGGTTGGACGTGGCCTAGCTTTCGAAAGGCTTGATGTTCTTCACCCAGAAGGCGTGCTTCTCAGCTGATCCTTGGATCTTCTTTTGCTCCTCGTAGAGCGCTTGAATCTCTTCAGGCGTCTTCTTGGCGGAGCTGGATCCACCCGCTGGTTCCGGTTCGAGTGCATCACCCCCAACTTGATTGAGAATGTTCACCGCTCCTTCGCCTGCCGTTTGGGCGTTGCCTTCGAGCTTGTCGACCTTCGCTTTGAGATCCGTGATTTCGGAATCCTTCGCCTCAATCTGATCATTGAGTTGGGTCACCGTTGTTGCATGTTCCCCTTGGATCCGCGTTAGTTCCTCGCCATGCTTGGTCTTCTCTGAATCAAGCTCGGCTTGGTGCGACGCTTTCGCGTTCTCAAGGTCGGTAACAGCAGCGGTCCGCGCCTCTTTTTCAATTTTCAGTTCTGCACTCAGAGCGCCGATCCGCTGATTGGCTTCTGAGATGTTCGTGATTGAGTCCATCACCCTATTGTGCAAATGGTTACCTACCCCAGGAATTGAAGGAGCTCTGTGAGGTTGTTGATGTGCCCATCGATCAAGCCTAGCTCGATGGCCTCGTCGGAGTCGTAGCACTTCGATTCGAAGACGGATGAATCAACAGACCGAGACGCTGAAACGGCTGCTTTAAACTGGCCGTGACACTTGTCAGCTGAGGCTTGGAGCTCTTTCTTCTCTTCGTCGGAGAGTGGTTTAAACGGGGAGAATGAAGCCTTGTGCTTCCCTTTTTTGAACATCGAAACCTTTACCCCGATCTTCTCCAGGAACCCACTCTGGTCAACGTGCATGATGTAGCAGCCGATTGATCCAACGGATGACGATTCGGACGCATAGACCAGATCGCACTGGCTGCCGAGCCAGTATCCAGCCGAGGCCATCATCGAGTCCGTGAAGGCGACAGTCGGAAGGCTCATTGACTTGATCAGCTTTCCAAGCTCCGGACAGCCCGTGACGCTCCCCCCTGGTGTATCGAAGTGGAGAACGGCTCGTTGAATCCCGTCGAGTTGCGAGACCTCCCGGAGGGCCATCTCGATCTCATCGTAGTCAGTCATTCCCATGTAGTCCTTTTCGAACCAATCGAGACGCTTGCCCATCGCGCCTGAAATTGTGATCACTGCCGTAGTGCCGACCACCTCGACGATCTGACTTGGGCTAGACTCCACTACCCCGACCATGGATTTGGCTTGCTCGATGCTCTCCGAGAAAAGGTCGAGATAGCTCGGCACTATGCTCCAAGCTTCGTTTCGGATCCGGTTTTGAAGAGTCGGTGTCATTACTCGATAATCTTGGCTTCGATCGGAGGGTTGGCGCTTCGCTGGGAGAGAAGAGAAAGGGCTAAATCGACAGGGATTTTCTCAGATTCGGCGATCGCCTTAGCCCGACGGATCAAGTCGAGGGCTTCGATTTCGCTTTGCTTCCTTAGTTCCTGCCAATCAATGCCACGCTCTCCGGCATCATCCGCCAGCGTCTTCAACCCAAGCTTGATGTCCTCACGGGATTCCTTGGCCTCCCGTCCCACATCGACGGTGATCTTCTTCGGGTGTTGCCATTTGACCTTCCAGAAGTCCTCGGAATGTTTAACGTCCCCTCTCGCGATCCCTTTGGAAATCACCCACGCCCACACCCGCGTATTGAACTTCTCATCAAGTAGATCTGCCCGTTCGGTGAATTTGCGTTGGGCCTTCGCCAGAACAGCTCGTTGAGTAGCCCCGCCCGCGTTTGTCGGATCCCATACGAACTCAAACGGGATCCCGAGGCCGATCGCGGTTTTCCGCATCAGTAGCTCGAGGAATCCCTGAAAAGTTGGTGACGGCCGGTTGCCTGCAAGATCCTCGATCGATTCTCCCGGTTTGAGGCGTGGGATGTATCCGGCTTGAAGAGTCTGCCAAGGAAGATCGCCGGTCTTTTCGGCGGTGTGTTCCTCGTCGATAAAATCGTTTCCGTCGTCAATCATCCCGCCTTCAGTCACGAGAGCAAATCCGATTGCCTCCCGAGCTTTTACCCCGACCTTCTCGTAGTCGAGAATCTCGCCCGTGTCCCAAACATCTTGGATGGCATGGGAGAGCGCCGTGACTCCGCGGTATTGATTCACGCGGTTGGGATCAGAGATCAGAATGAAGTTCTTGGCGTGAATCCGCTTGTGGGTCTCATTCTGCCGGACGAAATACGCCGCGGGGCGTCCAGTTGCGGGATTGATGGCAACGCCGTCGTGAATGTTATCGTCGGAGCCCGGGCTTTCGATACGGTGCCCTTCAATCGGCTGAAGAAATGGCCAGTTGTTCTTCCCCGTCACCATGTTGAAACCAAGATCCCCGTCGACGTCCATCCGTTTTGAAGCGAGCTTCTGAAGCCCCCAAAAACTGAATTGACCTCCGAGATCAGCGGCCTTAGCCCACTGGTGAAAGAATTGCTCGTATTCAGCCGCGAGATCCCCAGCCTGAGATTGAGGGCGAATCCCTTTTCCCACTGAATATCGAGTGATGTCATCGACGGCGCCGCGTACCTCCCCGTAGTTCTCGTAGAGGGTCCGGGCATATCCGCACAGCGTGTGGCGTGTATATCGATTGAGGGTCTGTCTACTGTCGACAACTTGATTCGTCAGAGGACCTCTGAATCGACCTCGAGTCGTGCCCTTGTAGTAGCTGCCAGAGCGCACCGGGCGGCCGTGTTGATCAACTAGCCCAGACATCACCCAAACGTCACGAAGGTTGCTCGGGCTTTCCGCTTATTGTTGGCGCCGGCTAAACCCCGCTCAAAAGCCACATCCATGACGGCCTCAATCACCAGATCCAAAGGAAGATTTGCTTCCTCGGAGTGACTCTTGCCAGCCTCAGAAATCGACGTGAATTCACGCCCTGAGGAGACCTCATCCCTGAGGTCCTCGATCTTTTGAGTGATCCACTCGTCCGATGAAGTTCGAATGAGTGCTTTAATCGCCGCGACGTTCGCCATCTACCCAATAGGGCAAATGGTTACCTACTCCGTCCCGTAGAGCTTCTGAATGGTAGCGACCACGACTTGCATGCATTCGCAGTCCCAAGCATGATTCTCGCGGAAATTCTCCCAAACCATCACCGACTTCCCCCCTCGCCGGCGCTCAACTTTGTGCTCAGAATTAATCTGCTTTTGGTAGGCCTCCGTAAGAGTGCCAAGATCACAAACCTCCCACTTCGAGCCCTTGCCGATCTTGAGCCTGTGGAGAATGTCTTTGACTGCTGGATTGGACCACATCCAGACGTGAGGCGCTCGCGGAAGGTTCATGCCCTTCTGAGCCGTGGGTTTAGAGAATATCTTCCAACGTTTCTTTTTGACTCCCCCTGGCCAAGATTCGATGTGAAGGAACGAGTCGTTGTCTTCCCCTTGGAACCCATGCCATCCACGTCGAGCTAGCTCGGTGATCACGTCGTTGCGCTTGTACTGGACATCGACGAAGACTCGATTGGGAGGGATCTCAAACTCGGCCGCGATCTCAGCCACCTCGTCCCAGCTTCGAGGACGTCGGAACCCTAGCAATCGACTATCGCCATTCTTCGCCCACGCCCGAACAACAACCCAGAAATCAATCAGATCCTTCTGACAATCGACGGTCATGTATCGTCTGGCCTCGTGCTCCCACTTATCAGCCGGTGAGTAGTCGTCGAAGGTGATCAAGTCCTCGTCGAGATGCTCATGCGCTTTCCAGTCCTCAGCCAATTGGAGATTCAGGAACTCTTGAAGTGGCTGAGTGAATCCTTTACGAGCGAGTGACTTCGCCTTCAGGAACTCCTCGACCAGATCTTCCCATGAGACAATCGAGGGCCCTAAGCAGAGGGTGTTAAACCGGAATGATCGAACCCTTCCGGAGGCCTCGGGATTTGTTACCGTGTATCCTCCGCCGTCATTCATTCGCCTAATCACTTCAGGCGTGTGCGTGTGCTCATGCCCGCAATGGGGACACTTCAGTCGAACCGTTTTCCTTACCTCTTTGTAATCCCATTTCCCTTTCGGCTTGGTCTTCTCGTCGTCATCCCAAACCATCACATCTTTGAACGTCGGCACGATCAGCTGCTCGCAGCCTTGGCATTGAAGGGACCATTCCTCGCAAGTGCCCCCTTGCCACCCTTGGGCGAAGTCATGATCGTCTGTTGTCGGCGTGCTGACGAAGAATTGCCGACGATTCGCGTATCGTTTGGTTCTGGCTTTGGCGTTCTGAATGTTCCCTTCCCCGTACTTCGAGCACTCATCGCACCACAGGTAGCGAATGGATTTCTGACGAAGGAATGAATTATTCGCTGGCCCGATGAGCATTGAGGCCTGAGGGAAACTGATCTTCAGTTTCTTCTTGCCGACCTTGTCATCAGGCATTTGATCCCGCAGCTGCGGGCAGCTTTCGAGAGTTGGGTTGATCTTCTCCTCCGCTAGCTCTTTCGCCGAATCTAGAGTATCGATAACAACCATCGTCGGCCCGGGAGCTTCGGCCAGAGTCCAGGCAATTCCACCTTGAAGAATGACAGTTTTCCCGAGCTGGGCTGCGCTCTTGATCCAAACTTCTTGAACCTCGTTGTCGGGAATGCAAGCGAGGGGTTCTTTGAGCCAGGGAGTCTCTGAGATTTTGAATCGTTGACCATAGGGAGAATCTCGGAAGAGAAGATTGTCTTCCATCCAATCCCAGATTGGCTTCTTGTCAGGTGGCCGGCAGATTTGCCTCGTCCACTCTGTGAAGAATCCGGTCGAGATCATGTGTAGACCGTATCGGCGAGCTTAGCCAAGAGCCCGAGATTGTGCCGCTCTAGTTCCTTTTCAATCTTGGCAACCGGGAGCCCCTCCAAAATCGCTGCAATCTCTCCGGGTTGTTTTAGAAGATGGGATCGAGCAGAGCCGGCGAAGGTCTGGAAATGTCTAGCAACCTCGGCGGCCGGGAGCAGATTCTTTTTCCGTTCGTCAATCTCAACGCGAAGCTTCTCGCATTGGAGCTCTAGCTACTTTCTCTCCAACTCCTGTTGGCTTGCAGGTTTCTTCGATCG
>JAFMKU010000110.1 GCA_017852795.1 Candidatus Neomicrothrix sp. | reverse complement strand
CCATCATTGAATAAGTCTCCGAGACCAACTGAAGAAAGAATCTTGTTAATTGGGATTGGAGGCAGACCTGAATTAAAATTCAAAACCTTACAAAGTTCAGCCAGCCTTTTATTTAAATCTTCAATTGTTTTTTCCTCTATTTCTTCACATGGTAGAGGAGGGCAGGCTTTCTTTTTAAGCTTTTCTACTGTAGCAATAGGGTCAAAATCTATTCCTAAAAATCTAAAAAACTCAACAATTCTTTTTTCTGAATTTAATCTCAATACATCAAAAGTTTCTTTTCCATCAGCAAAGCTTGGCTCTTTACCCACTCTAATTAAGTCAGCCATGGTAAGGCAGGTATACTCACCAAACATCATATAAATTAATTCTTTAGTACCAAGCTTTCTACGAAATAGTTCGTTTGTAGCTGGATCTTTTTCCCTTATTTCATACTTTCCTGTACTTGGTATGAATATTTGTTTTTTGTAAGGCTCACTTTCATATGCTGAAATAGATTCAAAGTATTTTCTTATTTTGGCTATTAGGACTTGAATAGCTTTTTGTTTTTCTTGCTCTGTTGGTTGTCTGTAAAATCCGTAGCGATCAAGGACAGCACCTTTGGGAGCATCGCCAATAATCAACAATTGAGCTTCAATAAAACCTGCTACTTTATTTTGTAAAATAGCTTGAGTTAGGATTTCATCTGTTATTTCTTCATTTAAATCTAAATCAGCTAAAGCATTGCCTACTAGCTCTGTAAAGTTTCCTGATCCTCCGACACGCTCTTCGTTGAAATTCTCGTTTAAGAACTCTAACATGGATTTAGATAGTGAAGCAATGAATTTTGTTAAAGCTACGCATGTTGCAAAACAAATTAACTCTACTATTAATTTATGCAAAACGGTATAAAGATTTATGTTTGGAATTGAGGGAATCTTTGGTAATTTAAACAAAGGCAATAAATCAGGGTACAATATACCGGGATTTGAAGAACTATATGTAACAGAAAGCTCTTGTCCGCAGGGGTTGACTTTTCTTAATGTTGCTTCTATTTGTTGTTCTGTTAAGTTTCCAAGCTGCTCTTTAATTAATTTTCTAATTGTTGCCGAAATAATAAATTGAACTGGGATTAAATTAAAAAATTGTTCAAAATAAGGATTAATACATTCCGCAGGATCAGCAGGCTTTGTTAGCTCTGAGACAACAGAAAAAATGTTTGAAATAATATCAATTGGCGCTTTAGAGTTGCCGTCACCTTTTGCCGACTTAAATAAACTACTTTTATTTAAACAGTTCTTAGCTGAATCCCCCAAACTCTCAGAATCTGAAGAGGGGTCAACATCTTCTATGACAACCTCTGGAGCAATAACTTTACAAAACTCATTATTTAAAGCGCCTTCAGCATTCAATTCTTTAACAAGGTCGTTTATTAGATTGTTTGCATTTTCAGCAACGCCTAAAAGTCCTTGAGCTGAAAGATCGGTATAACCAAATGCTATAGCGGTATTGGCACCTAAGCCAGTAATCCTGTCAAAAATTGGGTCTGCAAGATCTCTCCAACTATCAGGCTTTTCGAATAAAGAATCTAAGATATCTCCACCTAAACTATTGGCAGCTTTCGTAACTTCTTTTTTTTCGTTACTAGAACCACCATTAGCGACATTACTCTCGTCTTGTTCTCGGCTATTAACGGATCCTTGTTCTGGTTTATTTGGTTTAGTCATTTTAGTTTAATTTGTGGTGATTGCTTGTTAAACCTGCTGATGTTGCGCTAGTTTTAAAGTTGAATTCTCTTATTGGTGCATTTATAGCAGCTATAACACTATCAATTTGATCTTTAATTGTACTAGGAGTTTGCAAAACTACCGTAAGAGCAGTTTCAATAGAAGGTGCAGTTGGAACACCGGGCAATGTAGTTATATGAACGTGTGCTGCTAGAATAAACATTAAAGCAGCATATTTGTTTCTTAATGCAAAAACATTATGATTTATGTTTCTTATTGATGCTTCTAACTCTGTTAAATAGTCGTTAAGGTTCTTTCCTAAAACCATAGGCTGTAGATTCTCAACGTCATTATTGTGGATAAGAGATACACCAACACCTCTGTCCAAGCCTATTCCATTTCTTTGATTTTGTGTAGCCTCTGGAGTCGTATGTATTGCTACACCATTTAACCAAGATACTAACTGAAGGTGGTCTGCAAATAATGTGACCGTACTAACTCCATTCTCAGTGTTGTTTAACTTGTCCGCATTTTTATTATTAGCTTGATTTAAAGTTAAACCACCATCTCTTTTTTCTAACCTATTAGGATTGAATACATAGCTTGGTGATATACCTTCGTTAATAAAAATACCAGCCGCAGTCTTAACCGGCTCAATAACTTTGACAGCTTCGTCTGTATATTTATTTACTCCAACTGCCAACTGAATAGAGTCGTTTTCAATGACGCGTCCAACTTTGCCGTTTTTACTCTTTTGATAAAACTTAGTCAAAAGAACAACAGACTTGTTGTTGTTCTCAATGAATTCTGTATCTTCGTTTAATATTGGTTTAACACTCATTTATTTACTTTTTTGGGTTGCTATTAGTGGAG
Organism: Candidatus Neomicrothrix sp.; assembly: GCA_017852795.1. Classification (GTDB taxonomy): domain Bacteria; phylum Actinomycetota; class Acidimicrobiia; order Acidimicrobiales; family Aldehydirespiratoraceae; genus UBA11606. The sequence continues at coordinate 801 of JAFMKU010000110.1, read as the reverse complement.
GGTTCTTGTTTTTGACCACCGGGCTTTCTTACAATCCAAGGATCTCTCAAATTTACTCTATCTTTAAATGAAAAAATTAAATTAGAGTTTTGTTTTGCATCGATTTTGCTGTTTGCCTTAATATCATAAGGAACTCTTAATAAAAAAGAAGCAATTGCAGCAGCATCTTCCTCGTCACTATTTAAATATAAGACATGATACATTTGTTCAGATTGTAAATATAAAACATTTCTATTCTCTATGGTTACTCGATCTACAACCCCCTTTGATCGAACCCTTTCTCTATCCACGTCTGAGTCCCTAAATGGATCTGCTGATGCTACAGCCAATTCAAAATTATCTGTACCTGTCTTGCTGGGGGCAGTTGTTTTGTTGCCAGTAATTTTAAAGACTATTTTTCCAACAAACTCATTGCTGGTTTTCGTTTCAGTTTCTTCAAAAACTTTTTTTGACAATAGCTTAACAAGAGCGGTTACCTCTACATCAGGAGTTAAATGATTTTTGTGGTCATATTTTTTAACTATTGGTTTACTCGCCACTAGCCTTCTCTCCCTGGATTATTTCAAAGATATTGTCGGTCTCTTCATCAGAAAGAGTTAAATCTTCTTGATAAGACTGCTGTTTAGCCATCATTGCAGCTATCTTTACTAGTTGTTCGTTGGATCTCTGTAGGGTCTCAACGTATTTAGCGGCGATGACACCAGATCTACTATGGTTAGTCTCGCCGCTACTAATTTCTGCTCTTAACTCTTGCAATAAGTCAAGAGTGAGCTTTCTATCTTTTTGAATATTTTGTAAACT
>JAFMKU010000115.1 GCA_017852795.1 Candidatus Neomicrothrix sp. | reverse complement strand
AGGACGGAGTTCTCCAGACTGTGATGTACTTCACAGACAACGTGAACCCACCTAGGAAGATCAATGTCGATAGAGCCATCTCAGGAGACTACGATGCCTTGTCTGACCTCTACTTCAAGCGAGCTATCTCTGCGATCAAGTCGGCGCCGACAAAGCCGCCGACGTTCTCTTTTGACACAGATAGCGCTGTCAAGGTGAACCATTTCGAGCAGAGCGCAATGCAGTTTGCGACTCAGATCATCTACAAGGACAACGAGGAGTCAGCACTCTCCCCGTACTCCAAGCTCGCTGTGTCGCCTGTGGCCGCCATGAGTAGTACGCAGATTGCAGACTTCGGTCTTAGCATCTTCACGTCAAACGTTTGTGAGATTAAGCACAATGTAAGCCTGCAGCACCCAGACATGAAGGCTGTTCGCTTGCTTGCCAGGGATGGCAACGACGGACCTTTCTTCATCATTGATGAGTTCGACGTTACGCAGAACGTGGTGAGAGAGGTGTACGGTAACTCAACCACGGTTTACGACATTGCCGATCAGAAGTACAGATTCTACAACGACGTCATTGGATCGGTTATCCCAGACACGACTGCAAACAAGCTCTATGACAATGTGCCTCTAAAAGCTGAGGGTCAAGTAATTAGAGACAGTAGGCTGTTTTACTCAAACTACACCGAGGGTCGTCCTAACCACGACATCTCGGTGACTGACTTCTCTCTTGAACCAAACTACTCTGCCGTTGGTGGGTCGGTCAAAGACTACGTGGCTGACGATGAGGGTCCAGACATGGTTACTCAGGTTGGAACCATCAACATCGACCTCGACATTGAGGCGGCTGATGACATCGGTGTTTCAGAAGAGTTTGCTGCAGGCACAAGGGTTGACGTAAGCTTTGTGTTCAAGCCAGAGTTTACTGCAACAGCAACTGATCTTATTAGGCTGTCTGTCATCCAGTTTAGCATTGATGATCAAGAGGAGACTGGAGCTGGAATCCTAAAGGCAACGCAGGTTAACTTTAATGACCTTCACACTGAGGATAAAAAAGTTTCAATAAGTCTTGTTACGCCAGAAGCTTACTCGACCCCTGAAGATCTTGCTGAGTTTATTCAATCTGAGTTGGAGCAGGCCGAAGTGGAGCTTGAGTACCAGTATGCAGACATTCCCTTAACTGTTCATTCGACCGCATCGGGGACGTTGCAGGCCACGACGCTGGAAGGTGGGTTAGGGGTGTCTCTCATGTATGTCACGTTTAAGTTTGGAGAGGTGACTACCACTCCAGACGACCATGTCACCTTCAAGCCAAGAATAACAAACATTAGGCTTGATCCAACAGGAATTGTTGAGTCTGGTGCGCCTGTTAGGTTTGACGATCCAGCCGACACATTCACGGTAATGCAGGCTCAGGCTACAGAGAACATTTTTGCCAAGAGTGGAGAGCAACAGAGTGAAGTGACATACTCCAATGTAAGCGCAACATACATTTCAGATCAGAAGGTCTCTATCTCTCAGGTGTCTAACACGTTGACATTCAAGGCTGGGGCGACTCACAACTTCGGCATCGTATACTACGACGAACATGGCAGAAGTGGCTTCGTGAACGAGCTGAAGTCCGTTTACGTAAAAGCCCTTCCAGAAAGAGCGGATGGCGAAACCGCCATTACTGACAAAGGTCCAGTCTCCATGACCTTTACGCCCGTGAACGGGTTTGACGCTCCAGACTGGGCAGACAGTTATCAAATCGTGTATGGCGGGTCTAACGTGGAGAACGTGTTTCAGTATACCGTGGGGGGCGCTTACGCGAGAAGGTTGACCACGAACGACGACAATGCGCTACACAGGGATATTGACGACAGCATCCACAATATCTATGTGTCTCTGAAGACTTTGTCTCAGTACAACAGAGACAGGAACACAGTCAGGGAGTATTCTTTTACAAAAGGCGATAAGCTCAGAGTCATCTCTCGCAGAAATGACGCTGATGATGGATGGAAGTTTCCCACTTCTTCAAAGGGTAATCTCATTGAGTTTGATGTTGTTGGGGTGGAGACGATTGGCAACACAGGTAGGCCAATTAGAAAGGAGCACGCAGACTACACGGGCGACGAGGACGCCAGCCCTCACGCAGGGCAGTTCCTTGTGCTTAGAGCGCCTGCAGTGGATGGAACTGCAAGCAACACGACAGAAGCAAACATCGAAAAGTACGAAGGGTTTGACTGGAATCAGATTACAGGGACGGCGTACAATGGCTCGGTGTCAGTATCCCTGAAGAATCACTGGAACAAGAACTGCCTGGTCGAGATTATTTCGCCTAAAAAACAGGCTGCGGAGAAGATCTACTACGAGATTGGGGAGAGAAGACCAGTCGGTAGATACAGAGACCCACAACTTGGAGACCACGGAACAGCCTTTACAATCCTGTCGGGTGACGTTCACTACAGGTCTATTGACGCAAAGACTCCAGTTCAGAATCCAAGCAACAACTGGTATCTCAACACAAATGAGAACCCAGAGAACTGGGAGTACAAGAGCAGGTTCATTGAGGACCAAAGCGTGTCTGATCTTTTCCCGTCTAAATCATGGGATAGAGGGAGACCTCACACAGTATTTAAGAATGCAGCTACCGTAAACAGATACAACGGTATCACATACAGTGATCCTTATATCGACGACACTGGAGTTCTGGCTTTATCTTCCTTTGTGCCAGGACTTGGTAACTTCTACGATCTTCCGTCAGAAAGCGGAGCGTGCAAGTATATTGGCAATCTTGAAGACATGATGTTTGCGATTCAGGAGCGCAAAGTAACCAAGCTCCTGATCAACAAGCAAGTGTTCTCTGGGGCAGCTGGCGGCGGAGTGATCGGTCTTTCAACAAACGTGATAAACGCGGCCACTCCATTCCCTCAAGACTTTGGGACCAGGCATCCAGAATCCGTACTGTCTGTTGACGGCAAGGCTTTCTTCTATGACGAAGCCTCGGCTAAGGCTGTTCTCTTTACTCAAGGGGGCATGACGGCCATCTCAGACATCGACATCTCGTCCCTGTTCGAGGACAACAGCATCAAGGGCTCAAAGAACCCCGACTTCAGGGTCTGTTCTGGGTACGACCCTGCAGACGAGGTTTACTTTATCTCACTCTCTCCTTACGCTGTCACAAGCTACGGAGGCATCACGCTCGGGTTTAACACCAAGTACAAGGCTTGGCAAAGCAAGTACACGTTCTACCCAGACTACTACGTCACTATGGGGCCAGGCATGTACATCTTTGACTGGGTGGACTACAGCGGCTCCGTGCAGGATAAGTTCATCCACACTCACAACTACGATCAGAACTCCAATAACTTCTACAATCAGGACGGAAGGCAGGCATCAAAAGTGACTGTGGTAT
>JAFMKU010000101.1:2344-3531 GCA_017852795.1 Candidatus Neomicrothrix sp. | reverse complement strand
GGCTGCTGCGGAACGTCAAACTCCAGCACCTGTCGCGGGACTAGTTCTGTGCCAACCCGCGAGTAGAACTCGTTAAGAGGCAGGCCGAGTTCCTTAGCGCTCTGCAAAGCATCGGCTCGGAGTGCCTCGTACTGCGGCTTCAGCCTTTCCATTTCTGGAATCTGGAAAATGGATTCCACGGACTGGTCAACGTCGTACCCTTCCAGAAAGTATCTCAGGTTCTGAGAAACCTTCGGGTCGTTAAGTGACGTGCCGTACTTGCCAAGCGCCTTGTCTGTTTCCCTGGCGATTTCCGCAGACCGGCGACGGGCCTTGCGGACGGCTTGCCTCTCAGCAGCGCTCATCGCGCGTGCGTCCCACTGCTGCTGGTAGTCAGTCATCCCTTTGACGTTGGGATCAAACATCGCCTGCAGTCGACGTGCGGCCGGACCGAGCACAGCAGACTGCTTTAGGTTGTCGCCAAACTTGTCGGCCGTTTTCGCGACGTAATCGCCAACAGTTTCGCCGTAAAGGTCGAACGCTCCGCCATCCATAAATGGCAGGCCAACGCGGTTCATACGGGCGAGCGGGGCGTCTAGCTGATCTTTGCTACCGGCAAAGCGAAGGAACCTGTCAGTTGCCTCCTGCCTAGCGGGCACGTCTGCGATCTGCTCCAGAAGCTCGCGTGGCGTTGTCTTCCGCATGGCCTCGCGAGTGCCCATGCTCTTTGCGTTGCGGGCAAAGATGTCAAAGTCTTCCAACAAGCCAGCTCTTTGGGCGGCAAGGCCTGCACCTGTTTTCGCCCCTTTCCCGAGCACAGCGTTGAGGCCAAACGATAGGTATGTGAGAGGGTCTAAAGCCAGCTCGGTCGCTAAGCCGCCTGCAAAATTCCCCCAGGTATCTTCGTTGCCGACAGCTCCGTATTGACGAAGAAGCTCTCGCCCAGTGACGCGGTCGTCGGAAGATTCCCAGAGAGCAGAAATGCCTTTAAGAGGACCGTCGGAAAGCGTGCCGCGAACGATTGCGCCTGGGGTATCCAGAAGCCACCCGAGGCCAGCGAGCCCAGATGAACCGCGAGCAGCCAAGGATCGCAGCAAGCCAGTCTGCTGCTCCTCCGGCATCAGATCCGAGAGGCGGGCGTTGCGCGGGTCGCCAAATGCGCCGTACTCCGCTTGCTGTCTTATGACGCCGTATGGGTCATAGATGTC
>JAFMKU010000101.1:0-1782 GCA_017852795.1 Candidatus Neomicrothrix sp. | reverse complement strand
CGCTGGTCCTCGGGGCTCAGCGTGTTGTAGGCGTTTGTCAGATTTGCCCGTGGGTCGTTGCCGGCAAGCATGTTGCGTGAACGCACGGCCTGTTCACGGGCGCGTTGATCTTCGTTGTTGCGATCAAAAATAAGATCGCGGATGCCTTGGACTGACCCGCCGCCTTCTTCCTTTAGGCGACGCGCCTCAGCCATTGAGATGCCAGCCTGCTCAGCCATCCGCTTTAGCTGCAGCTCATCCCCGGTCTGCTTCGCATTAGCGTCTCTGGTCGCTTGCGTCGCCGGGTTGTAGTCGTACACCCAAACTGGTCCGTTGGGGCCTTGGCGAAGAGTTGGAACCCGGTCGTACTCTGGACGGCGGTTGCCGGGCCGCCCACCCCGCAGGCGATCTGGCATCTGGCCACGCACATCACGGTTGTCTACAACCCCGCCACTGCGCTGGTTACCGGTTGCTGTATTGGCCCAGCCCTGCTCAACGCCGCCCCAGTCCCTGCCTTCCATGTAGTCTGGAAGCGTGTCATCAACGCCAAGGCCCCGATTAACGTCTCGCATGTACTGCCAGCCGGCCAAGTCCTGCCCTGGAGCGTCCCAGTCGGGCTGTCGATAGCCTTCGGCTTGTGTGATAGGGACGCCACCAAGCGTCGGCCCCGCCTTGCCGCCGAACTCAACCTCTGGAGATGGAGCCCGCTGCATCAAATGAGTCGTACCGGTTTCTTCGTTGTAGACTTCCACCCAGCCCGTTCCCTCCGGGCGGATATCGCTGGTTTCCAGCATGTCCAAGTCCTGCCGCGAAGGCCCGTGTGCTGGACGCGCCGAGTACGCCGCCGCCTCTTCTGGCGAAGCAAAGTTCTGTTGCCCGCCCCATGTACTTCCAAACTTGCCGGAACGCTGGGCCTGGCTCTTCTCCATCGCTGCCTGGTCAGCCTGGGCCTTGGCCGTGTCTTCCCATTCCCGAGAAACTGGGTTGTACTTGTACTTCTGCTCAGGGTAGTCCAACTGGGGGTCGACGCCCATGTCGTTGGCCGGAGCGCCGTCAGTGCGTGATTGCGGCGCGTGCTGCTCCCGAGCCATCTGCATCGCCTCCTCCCTCGTAATCGAAGGATCGGCATCCATTAGCATCTGCGCTGTTAGGTCAACGACGTTCACTGATTTCCCCTTTGCTTTGCGTACCTTTTTGCAAGTGCCCGCTTGGCTGCGTCCCTCGCCGCATCTTCAATTTCAGCTGGCGGGCGCGGCGACGTGTCGTACTCCTTTGGGGTGTATACGCCTTCACCCCTGTACTTGCTGACATCCGGCTTCATAGCGTTCGGGGCATCGGGCGGCTCCTGGTATTGGCCGGGGTTTGCGAGAGGTAGGTATGCTCCGCGCTTTTTGACTGTTCGGCCGCCAACCTCCCGGTCTGTAGACATGGCTTTATCTAGCCGCATGCGAGATTCCGACTCACGTGCTATGCGCTCGGCAGACTCGTATGGCATTCTGTATCGCAGAAACAGGTCGTCCGCTCGGTCCTGAATCGGATCATCTGGCTTATTGATGTCGCCTAGCCCAAGCTCCATTGCCGAACGCAGTCGCTCGTCTGTGTAGTCTGGTGCTGCCGGGACTCGCTTGCGGCGGTCCACCTCAGCCTGCGTGCTTGCTCGCTGACCACGGAGCGCAAGCGCTGCTGCCTTGTCGGCCTTGGCGTACGACGTGTCCTCCGGCTTGCCCGTGTTGGCGACGCGCCCTCCGCCAAACTCCGACGCGCCACGCAGCCGCATGTCCATAAACATTTGGTCTGCCAGCT
>JAFMKU010000043.1:17732-20429 GCA_017852795.1 Candidatus Neomicrothrix sp. | reverse complement strand
CGCAGCCGGGTGTGGTCGGGAGGGTCCAGGTTCAGAATCGAAGTGTTCTGGTCCTCCGGGTCGATCGCGTTGAGCATCTCGGCCCGGGCCAGCACCGACTGATCGGCATTCCCGATCTCCACGCTGAGTTCAGGGTTCCGAAGCAGCGCAAACACATCGTCGTAGCGAAACAGTCCCCACTGGCCGGTGATGAGGTGGTGAACCGGATCGGCGGCGCGTAGTTCAGCGAGGTGAGGCCACGGGTTTTCGAGGTACCCCTCGGCGAGCGGGTTGAAAAAGATTGGGTCGGAAGCGGTGTCCATCCCGAGACTCTAGGCCCCTCGCCGAGCCGCCTGAAGCTATCGTCAGGTCAATGGACGGCGAAACCGATCAGGAGTTTTACGACGACGGGGTTGCCCCGTGGGATGGACGTCGGGTCCCGATGACGCTTTTGGGTGGTTACCTCGGAAGCGGCAAGACCACGGTGCTCAACGAACTTCTGCTTCGGACTGATCGTCCGATCGCCGTTCTGGTCAACGATGCAGGGCAGGTCAACGTCGATGCCCAGCTGGTTCGCCAACGTAGCGCCGACACGATTGAGCTCACCGACGGATGTGTGTGCTGTTCGATGGCGGAAGGTTTGGCGCGGGCCTTGGATTCGCTTCGAGCCCGAGTCGACCCACCCGATCATGTGGTGATCGAGATGAGCGGTTTGGCTGACCCCACGCAGGTGATGCCGTGGGCTTCGAGCGACGGGTTTCGCCTCGACAGCGTGATCGTGCTCGTCGACAGCACCAACGTGGTCGAACGGGTCAACGATGACCGGATCCGTCCGCTGCTCCTCCGACAACTCGAATCAGCCGATCTGGTGGTCGCATCAAAGAGCGCGCTGGTTGATCACCAGCGTCGCCTACAAGTTGCAACCGCGGTCGAAGCGCTCGTGCCGGGGGTTCCGTTGGTCGACGACGCCGACGGCGAAGTCGGCCCGACCCTGCTCAACGTGGCAACCCGCCGGGACGGTGACGCCACCGCCATCCCACAACCACAGTTGCTCGACGTCCATCGAGTTGAACTGGTCCCGCTCCCTCGTCCCCTGTCCGGTGCCGCGATCCAAGACCTTCTGGAGCGACTACCTCCTGACACGGTTCGCGCCAAAGGAATCGCCGAAGCCCCTGACGGCACCCGGTTGTTGCTGCAACAAGTTGGACGGCGCCGCCGGATCGTTCCGTTACCCGCGGCCGAAGATCAGGAACCGACGGATCTGGTTGTCATCCGGCTCCCGGAGCGAACCGCGCCGTGACCGGTGTGACCACACCGACCCCAATCAGGTTCCGGCTAGGGCTGCGATCACTTCGTTGAACTGCTCCAACCCTTGTCCACCGTTTTGCTGAACGACGACGTAGTTGAAGCCCCAACGTTCGCGGCGTTCCTGCAACGTCTCAACGATCTGCCCAACGGAACCAACGATGAGCGCTGGCGATTGCGCCACGACCTCTTTAGGTGCCGAGAAAATGTCGGAGAAGAACGAAAGCGCCCCATCGCGGTCATCGGTGATGCTGGCGTTCATTGCGAGTGAACTGATCTCAAGGTCGTCGGCGCGAGCACCGGCAACCTCTCGAACCCGGGCCAGTTTGGCGTCGTACGCGTCAGGCATCGAGTCATCGATGGCATCTGTGCCTACTTCTCCGGCCCGCAGGTTGGCGGTGATCCCGATGATGTCGGCATGTTCCGCGGCAACGCCAAGCATGCGAGGCCCACCACCGCCGATGATGACCGGAGGTCCACCCGGCGTGTAGGGCATCGGATGACCGTCGTATCCGGCGATGGAGTAATGCTCCCCGTCGAAATCAAACGACCCCTCAGCCCAACAGCGTTTGATGATCTGGAGGCTTTCCAGCATCCGTTCGATACGAACCCCAGGCCGGTCATAGGTCATGCCAGCCTGGTCATAGTCGGTACGCATCCATCCGGCCCCGATCCCAAACTCCACCCGCCCTTGAGCGATGTGGTCCAAGGTGGCGATCTCCTTGGCGAGCACGACCGGATGCCGATAGTCGTTGCCGAACACCAGCGCACCAACCTTGAGTTCGGTGGTGACCATCGCTGCCGCGGTGAGGGCCGTCAACGGCCCCCATTGGTCGTGGAAATGATCTGGGATCAGCAGCGACGAATACCCTTGCTGCTCCGCGAAGCGTGCCGTGTCGGCCCATGACATCTCGTCGATGGGTCCGCGAACCTGAAGGCCAAAACGAAACGGTTGAGTCATAACGGCCACCCTAGGGGTTGTTCAGGCTCCCGGCCATGTGTCGGCAACCCGGTATCCGGTCGGCCACGGATCGGTCGGGTCGACGAGGTGGTGGTTCACCCCAGTGATCCAGGCGCGACCGGTGATTTCGGGGATCACCGCGGGTTGATCACCGACCGTGGTGGTCCGAACAATGCGGCCCACGAACTCCGAACCAATGACCGAACGCATCGTGAGCGTCTCGTTGGGTCCGATCAGCCCTCGGGCGTTAAGCACCGCAAGCCGGGCTGAGACACCCGTTCCGGTTGGTGAGCGATCAAGCTTGCCAGGGTCGATCACTGACGTACTGGTGATGGCCACTCCGGTCTCGACGGTTCGGACCGGTTCGGCGATTTGGCAGAACGAAATGTGCGACCAGTCAGGGTTGGTTGGATGTCGAAACCCCAACTGTTGGTTCGCGGCTGCTGTGATGC
>JAFMKU010000043.1:0-17722 GCA_017852795.1 Candidatus Neomicrothrix sp. | reverse complement strand
TTCGGCCAGCTGCTTCGCCTGTGACGGTTCGACCGAAACGCCAAGGTCGTCGGCGTCGACCAGCACGAAACTGTCTCCACCAAAGGCGGTAGAAACCCGCAGCCGCCCCACCCCGTCAACGTCGAGTTCGGCATCGAGTTGGTCAACGAAGGACGGCAGGTTCTCCACGGTGATGTGTTCGGCTTTGCCGTTTCGGCAGGCCGCGGTGACCCGCACCAACCCCCCGGGGGCTTCGAGCACGAATTCGGTCACCGGTTCCACCATCGGAACTCGTCCCGTCTCAAGGAGCACGGTGGCCACACACATCGAGTTGCTGCCCGACATGGGTGGCGTGTGACAGGGCTCCATGATGATGAACCCCCAGTCCGCGGTCGGTTCGACGGCGGGAACTAGCAGGTTGACGTGACGGAACACTCCGCCTCGCGGTTCGTTGAGCACCAGGTTGCGGAGCGTCTGGTCATGGTCGATCCAGCGTGACTGCTCCCAGATCGTGGCTCCAGGTGGGGTCGGCACGCCCGCCACGATGACATCACCAACTTCGCCTTCGGCGTGACAGCCAATGATGGTGATCGCGCCGTCGAGTCTGACTCCGTGGCTGTTGGGTTCGTGTTGGGTCATCGAACGACAGTGTTGCAGCTAGCGGTGCGTAACGTTCGGTTACCGAGGTTGCGCAGCGACCAGAAGCGACTGGTTAGCCATGCCGACTCGGCCGTCCCGATCGTAAAGGGTGCCGGTCGCGGTGCCGTACCCGTCGGGGGTCACCACCGTCACCGCATCGTTCAGTACCCATTCACCGTCAGGGGGTCGATGGATGTTGATCGTCAAATCAGGGTTGATGTAGAGGTGGTCGGCGGCGTCGACGACGTTGCTGATGCCGTTGCCAAAGTCCGACACGGCGATCACCCGATCGATGGGTGTGACCGGTTCGCCGTCGAACACGTCGGCGGTCAAACGAAACCAGGCCGCAGACGGTCCGAGAGCAGCAAATGACCGACCATCAGCGGAACGCAGATCGAACGCATCCATGTAAAAGCCACCAGACTTCAGCGGGTAGTCGTGGTGATACGGCGTGGCGTCTTCGGGTCCTACGACATCGGGAAGTCCAGGTTGGGGAACACCCGACGGGTCGATCCCGTTTGCTTCGCGGAGAATGCGCATCCCTCGTGCGTACACCACTTCGATCCCGGAAGGGTCGGTCACGACCGCGTCAAGCAGTTGGATTCGCCGACCCATGCGAACCTCTCGCACGGTGACGCTGAGCGTTTCCAGCGGGACGGGACGCACCAGCTCCACGGTCAAACGAGCCAGGTGGTAGTCCGTTCCGGCACCGTGTTCGGCAAGGTAGCGGCCGACGAGAAGGCTTGGCGGGCCACCGTGCATGGCCTTCGGGTCCCACGGTCCGGTGCAGAGCGGTCCGGGACTGACCCGGTGGCCGTCACGGCGAAAAAGTGCGGGGGGCATGGAAAAAGCCTAGACCGAGGCGAGAGGTCGGCACTTGACGCCTGTTTGTGGATGCCTACCGCAGCAACCCGACCCACCGACAGAAACCTTCAAGCAGGGTTCGGCCATCGGGCGCCTCGTCAGTCCAGTACTCGGGATGGAACTGGCTCCCGGCGATCGGGGCGTCGGTGTGAGCGATGAGCTGAATGGGACAGCGATCCGTTTCTGCCAAGCGCACGAAGCCATTCGGGACGCGGGCGATCTGCCAGGCGTGCGCGTGGCGAAACACCGGTTTGGTAGGCAGGCCGGCGACTACCGGATGGTCGGCTACCAACCGGACCGGTTCGTAACTCAATTCGGTAACCCAGCCCGGTTCGTACTCCGGATGGGGGTCGTCTACTCCAGCCGGAACCCTGCCCATCCGTTCGAGTTCGACACCGAATGCGGTGGCGATGAACTGCATCCCTCCGCAGAACCCGAACGTTGGAACGTCCATGGATTGCACGACGGTTCGTAGACCTTGCAGGTCGTCAGGGTCATACGCGTCGGGTTTGGCGCCGTTGCCGCTGATGAACACGGCGCTGATGTCGTGTCGGGCGATCAAGTCGGGAGTAACGAACGGGTAGCGCAGCAGAAGGCATGGTTGCCCGGTCAGGTCGTGAAGTCGGTGAGTGATCCGCGCTCTGGCTGCCATCAACGGGTCGTTGAACTCGTGCCGGTACGTCGATGGGTGTTCGTAGTCGACGTAAAGAATCACCGGGTCGCCTTGTAGTGCTCAACAACCGGTGCGAGTTCGGCCGGGGTTGCACCGTGGAGAATCACCCGATCAGCACCGAGAGTGAACTGTTGGCGGATGGTCTCGGTGCATTGCGCAGCGGAACCGCGCGCCGCGCTAGCTAGCCATTCATCGGGGAACAGTTCGGCGATGTGTTCAAGTTGGGCGGTTGTCGCCACGCTGTCGATCGCCCCACCGATCCCCTGCACCACTTCGTCGTTTCGGAAACGTTCCAGCACGCTGGGATCCCAACCGTTGGTGCTCACCATCAAGTCGCCGTAACCCTGAAGGTAACTCGCGAGTCGGCCTACCGTCTTTTTGAGTCGCAGCGATTCGCTGAGGTGATCACCGACGGTGGCCAGACACGACCAGACCCGCACATCGTCAGGGTTGCGACCCGCCTGTTCGGCCGCAGTCTTTACCGCGGTGACACATCGTTGCAGGGTCTCATCGCTGAAGAACGTATGAAGGATGACATCGTCAAAGACCCGGCCACCGAGAGCCAACGACTGGGGGCCGAACGCTACGAGCCCGAGCGGGATGTCTAGGTCAAAGGTGCGATCCAGGCTGAGCACCGGCCAGGAACCCGCCGGTCCGTCGTGGCCGAACACCGCTTCGCCTTTCCAGAGGCGCCGCATCAGTTGAGCGAAATCTTCCATCTGCGCGGTGGTGATCCGACCAATCCCGAACGCGTCCTGAAGAGGAACGATCCCCCGCCCCAGTCCAAGCGTGAACCGTCCATCGGTGAGATGGTGCATGGTTGAGGCGTAGGACGCGGTGACGATCGGATGGCGGGTGTTGTGGTTGGTGGCGGCGGTGATGATCCGTAGGTGTTTGGTGACCGCCGCCGCCGCACCACTCAACGTGGCTGCTTCTTTCACGTTGAACCGTTCGGAAAGGAAAACCGAACCGAACCCCATCTGCTCACCGTCGGCGAGTTCGGTCAGCATCTCTTTCGGGCTTTCCGGCGCTCCTGCGAGGGCGTAGAAACCGAGTTCTGGGATCGTGATCACCGCCAGACCGTAACGGTTTTGCCGGTTAGGTTGCGAGCCGTGCCCGGTTAATGGCTGGCTTGGCTGGCTTGCACTTGGCCGTCGACCATCGCCTTGCGGGTCGCTGCGTCGGGTTGCGACAGACGTTCGAGCGTCACCCAACGCACCTCGGCGGTGCAGGCGTAGTCATGGCGGTAAGGGCCGACCGGTGAACCGGTGTCGGTTCCGACATCGAACGTTTCGCCGCTCATCGAAAACACCACCGGGACCGTTCGGGGGATTCGTGCGTGATCCACCGACTGTTCGTTGACGAACAGTTCAACGTGGCCGCCCGCACCGAACCCACCGTCGTGGAGGTACTGCACTCGAAGGTGATGGCTTCCCGGTTCGAGCGGTCCGGAACTCGACACGGTGGTGTGGTCGTGTCCGAAACAGTTGTAGAGATAGTGCACGCACCCGTGCCCGTCGAGCCACAGCGACCATCCAGATAGCGCCCCGCCCTGGCAGGCGACAACCCCTTCGGCTCCCCCACTGGGGACAACGATCTCGGCCGTGATCTCCGACGACGCGTTCTTGAGGTTGATGACCGACATTTCTGGCATCCGCACATGGGCGGCCGTGTAGGTCATCTTGGTTTGAGCCAGCGACCTCGGCACGGCAAAGTCGCCGTTGCGGGGAGCCGACGCGTCACGCAGCGGATACGCACCATGACGTTGGGCTTCATGTTCAAACAGCGCCTGAAGCTCTTTGAGTTTCTCCGGGTGTTCTGCGGCAAGATCAACGCTCTGGGAGAAATCGTTGCGTAGGTCGTACAGCTCCCACTGTTCTTGTTCCCCATCAAAGTCGAAACCGGCGAACCGGACCCAGGGAAGGCGTCCGTGGAAACACGAAGCCATCCAGCCGTCGTGGTAGATCCCTCGGTTTCCGAGAATCTCGAAATATTGGGTGGTGTTGGTGCTCGCGGCGTCAGGATCGTCAAAGGTGTACATCATCGACGTGCCATGCAGCGGAAGTTGCGTGATGCCGTTGACTTCGTTCGGCATTTCTACCCCTGCCGCCTCCAAGATGGTTGGGACGAGGTCGATGACGTGATGGAACTGGCTGCGGAGTCCGCCCGGTTCACGAATCCCGTTGGGCCAAGACAGCGCCAACGCGTTGCGGGTTCCACCTAGATGAGAGGCGACCTGTTTCATCCATTGGAACGGCGAGTCAAGGGCCCACGCCCACCCGACGTTGAAATGGTTTTCGCAGCGTTGCGTTCCGAAATCGTCCATGTGTTCAAGCAGCCATTCCGGATCTTCAGGGACGCCGTTTTGGAACGACGGGGCGCTCCAGGCGCCGTGCACCGTTCCTTCGGCCGAGGCGCCGTTATCACCGGTGAGGTAGATGACCAGCGTGTCGTCACCCAGTCCAAGCTGTTCCACAGCGTCGAGCACTCGCCCAACCTGTGCGTCGGTGTGGGCGAGGAAACCTGCGAAGACTTCCATCAGCCGGGCCGCCACCGGTTTGTACCGGTCGTCGTAGTCGTCCCAGGCCGGGATCTGGTCGGGCCGTGGTGTGAGCGTTGTGCCGGGCGGGATCACCCCCAGTTCGAGCTGGCGAGCGAAAATTTCCTCACGTAAACGATCCCATCCTTGATCGAACGAACCTTCGAAACGTTCGATCCATTCGGGCCAGACGTGGTGGGGGGCGTGCACGGCCGCGGTGGAGAAATAGCAAAAGAACGGGCGATCCGGTGCGCTGACGTGATGACGCTGGATCCATTCGATGGCTTTGTCGGCGAGGTCTTCGGTCAGGTGATAGTCGTCGCGTCCAACATGGGGCTGCACGGGTGTGGTCTGGTCGTAGACGGGGGGTTCGTATTGGCTCGCTTCCGCCCCAAGAATCCCGTAGAAACGGTCGAACCCTTGCCCGGTCGGCCACCGGTCGTAGGGCCCGGCTGGGCTCTGTTCCCAAGATGGGGTGAGGTGCCATTTGCCGAAACAACCGGTGGCGTACCCGTGCTGGCGAAGGACTTCTGCCACCATCGCCGTTTCTCGAGGTATCGCCGAGTCGTAGCCGGGGAAGCTGTTGGCGATTTCGGTAATCCCACCCATGTGGGCGGTGTGATGATTGCGGCCGGTGAGCATTGCCGCTCGGGTCGGTGAACAAAGCGCGGTGGTGTGAAACTGATTGAACCGAAGCCCTGCGTTGGCGACCCGGTCCACCGTGGGGGTTGGGATCGGACCGCCAAAAGTCGAACAGGAACCAAACCCGACATCGTCGAGCATGATCAACACCACGTTGGGTCCCGACGAGCCGTGCGGTTTTTCTAGACGGTGAGGTGTCGAATCGCTGATCAGTCGGTTGATCTCACCAGCAAACGGTGGAGTCGGTGTGGGGATCCGTGTGTGGGTCATGGGGCCTTTCCCGTTCGAAGCCGAGAGGTAGCGGCGATCGGCCAGCGTAGACCGTGCCGCGCTGGGCGTTCAGAAACTTTTCGTTGACCGATGTAACAAATGCGAGTTCGTCTCCGATGACTTCAGTAACCGCCTGGACTATTTGGGCGCTTACTGAGGGAGAAAACCAATGAACAAGTTCATCATCAACGTGACGAACCGGATCCGGTCGCTTTTGGCCGATCAGGACGACACCGGAGCGGTCGCCGCCGAGTACGGCGTGCTGCTCGCCGGGATCGTGGCCGTCGTAGCACTTGGTGCGGCAGCGCTGGGCATCCGTATCGGAGCCCTGTTCGATTCCGTCCTGCCGTGACTCCCCCCACCCGTTCCGGTCGTGGTTCGCGGCCGGAACGGTGCGGGGATGCGGGCGTTGCCGCCGTCGAGTTTGCGCTGGTACTCCCCATTCTCGTGATGCTGCTTTTTGTGGCGATCACGGCCGGAACAATTGCCGTTGGCCAACTAGCGGTGAACTCGGCAGCTCGAGACGCGGCCCGAGTTGGAGCCGTGACTTCTGAAGGTGCCTGCATCTTGGCGTTGGAACGCTTGGAGGGGACAACTGCTACGGCCGGCACCGCCACCTGCACCGAGATCGGTCTGTGTCCTGGAACCGAAAGCGTGATCCGGGTCGATACCCAACGCTCGGTGAGCCTGCCCTTCCTCGGTGACCGCACCTTCGAGATGTCCTCGACGGCGCGTTATCGCTGTGAGATTTGAGTTGAGATGCCATTCTGGAAACCACCCCGACTGTCGAACGTTCAGCCTCGCCGAACCCGGTGCACCGCTGATGGTTCCGACCGCGGCTCGATCACGGTGATCGCCGCAGTGAGTCTCGTACCGCTGCTGGTGATGGCCACCGTGGTGGTAGACGCAGGCCGGACGCTGGCCGAACGTCAACAGCTCCAGACCGCGGTGGAGTTTGCGGCACTGGGAGCCGGCTACGACCGGATCAACGGAGGTTCGGGCTGTGCCGGGGTTCCCGATGCTGTAGCCGGTGCGGTGTCAAGCACGCCGACGGTGACCTGCTCGGAGACCGGTGAGCTGATCGTGGTCGGTGCCTCGGTGACTCGTTCGCTCACCTTCCCGGGTTTGGTGGGCCGTTCGGATGCCACCGTGTCGGCCAGTACCGGAGTGAAACTCGGTGGGACGTCAGCCATGACCGGGCTCCGGCCTCTGGCGTTGTGCGGGGAACATCCTGGGTTCGAGGCGTGGGTGGCTTCGGGGTTCACCGACAGCAACCTTCATCGGGTTGACGTCGAGTCCGACGGATCGACCTGTGCCGGTCAGGCCCCAGGCAACTGGGGGATGTTGGATCTCGACGGAGGGTCGAACGCCAATTCGGATACGCAGGAATGGATCAATTCGGGTTTCCCTGGAGAAATCCAGACGTTCAGCCAGATCGACGGTGATCCTGGGATCCCCACCCCCGCGATCGGAATCGACGAGATCTACCAAACACCGGTGGCGATCCCAGTGTTTGCCGATGTCACCGCCAACGGTCAGGGGGCGTCGTACACGATCGTCGGGTTTGTGGGGATCGTGATCGAGTCTGCGGTGCTCAACGGACCCGCCGCGCAGCGACATCTGATGGTGCGGTTCACCACCGAGGTCGCGAATGCCGCCACTCGACGCTGTTGTACCGGGCCCGGTGAAGTCCACGGTGGCCTTACCGCAGCACGGATTTGTTCGCTTGATGACATGGGAGTTTGTTGATGCCTGATTCTCGAGAAACTCGACGCCCGATCGCTCGGGCTCGGTTCCTGGATACGCAACGGCTGGGTTTACCAGTGTTGGCCTTTCTGTTGACCGCGGTCGGGTTGTTCCTGCTGGTGGCAAGCAACGAAGGGTCTGCCGCTCCACCACTCGGAGTGGACACGGTGGTGGCTACCGTCGCGATCCCCGCCGGAACCGCAACCTCGGACCTTTCAGCGCAGGTCACGGTGCGTTCCGTGGCCGCCGATGCCCGAGCGGTTGGTGCGATCGAGTCGCTTGAGGAGCTTCCCGATGGCGTGCTGATCAGCCCGCTCGTACCAGGTCAGCAGGTCTTGACCAGTTCGTTTGCCGACGACATCGTCGACGGTCTCGGCCCCGACTTGGTCGCCGTTTCGGTACGGGTCGAAGCGCAACGTTGGGCCGGACCGTTCCGACTCACCGGGTCGGTGGTCACCGTGCATCAACTCGGAGAATCAGGGACCCGGGTGCTGGCCGAAGGGGTGCAGATCATCGACGCCCCGATCCTGACCGAGGTGGATCCTCGGTCAGAGCAGTTGATTTCGCTTGCGGTGCCCAAAGCGGTGGTTGGTGACATCATCGCCGCTGCTGCCGCTGATGAGCTGTGGATGGTCGGATCGTGAGGATGCCGCGGCGACGCAATCCGGTTGGCGACACCACGATCGGCACGATCCCGGTGGTCGCGGTCGTTTCTCCGAAAGGTGGGAACGGCAAGACAACCGTCTCGTCCAACTTGGCGGTTGCGCTTTCTCGGCGGGTCGATTCGATCATCGTTGACCTTGACGTCCATTTCGGTGACGTGGAGTACGCACTCCGGATGCAGCCAACCCACCGGCTTGACGATCTCGTCGATCAGCGAACTCACCGCGATCCGGGAACGATGCTGAGCGCTCACCCGACCGGGCTCGACGTGTTGTGTGCCCCACAAGACCCGGTGGCCGCCGACCGTCTCGGCACCGAGGAAGTGTTTGCTGTGGTTGACCAGCTGCTGCTCCTGGGTCGTCCGGTGGTGCTCGACACTGCCGGGGGGATCAGCGACTTTTCCCTCGGTGCGCTTGATCGCGCAACCCGAGTAGTTCTGGTGTGTGGAACGGATGTTCCGTCGGTTCAAGCCGCGAAAAAGCTCCTCGCCACCATGCGGCAACTCAGCATGAACCTTGACCTCGTGGACCTGCTCGTCAACCGTTCAGATTCCAACGTGGGGCTTTCGGTTGCCGACGTTGAGCAGGCGGTTGGGCGACCCGCAGTGATCACCATTCCGGAACATTCGAGTCTGGCCGCCGGCATGAACTCCGGTTCGCCGGTCACCGAGTCCAGCCCCCGCTCCCCGATCGCCGCAGCGTTTCAGGCCTATGCCGATCAACTGTTGGACCTCACGGTCGGTGCCAACCCGGCCACGAACCGGGAGGTTGTCCGGTGAGCCTCGCCGCCCGGGTCGATCAGGTTGATGTGGTTGATGGTGCCAATCCGGCTCCCATGCAGGAACTTGTTGAGAGTCCGCCACCATCAGATCTTCCGGATCGCGAAACGGTTCAGCGAATTGTCGACCGGGTGCGAGACACCGTGCAAGACACGCCTGGCCGTTCGCAGCTTTCCGACGCCAAACTCCGCTCGTTGGTCGAACAACAGACCACCGCCGCGTTAGCCGCCGAGGCCGCCAACCTCGACCGGGCAACGGTCACGGTGATCCGTCGTTCGGTCGCCGACGAGTTGTTGGGTTTCGGCCCGCTCCAAACGTTGCTAGACGACGAGGCAATCTCCGAGATCATGATCAACGGGTACGACGGCGTGTTTGTTGAACGATCAGGTCGGATCGAACGGATCGAGTCCGGGTTTGATTCCGCCGAGCAGCTGCAACTGGTCATCGAGCGCATGGTTCGCACTTCGGGGCGTCGAGTCGACCAGTCGTCACCGATGGTTGACGCCCGCCTACCTGACGGTTCACGACTCAACGTGGTGCTTCCTCCGTTGGCCGTTGACGGTGCGTCGGTCACGATCCGAAAGTTCACCGCACGTCATCTGTCCAGCAGCGAGCTGGTTGAGCGGGGTTCACTCAGCCTCGAAGCGGCACGGTTTCTTGAATCCGCGGTAGCGCAGCGCATGAATGTGCTGGTCAGCGGCGGCACCGGGACCGGGAAAACCACCATGCTCAACGTGCTTTCTTCACACATCGACCGGCGTGAGCGGGTGGTGACCATCGAAGACGCCGTCGAGTTGACGCTTCACCTGACGAACCTGATCCGGTTGGAGGCTCGACCGGCCAACACTGAAGGGGCTGGCGCGGTCACGATCCGTGATCTCGTCCGCAACAGCCTCCGGATGCGGCCCGACCGCATCGTGGTCGGCGAGGTTCGCGGCGCCGAAGCGCTCGACATGTTGCAGGCCATGAACACCGGCCATGACGGTTCCCTGTCGACGTTGCACGCCAACTCACCAAGAGATGCGCTTCGTCGTCTAGAAACCATGGTGCTCTTCGGCGGGATCGACCTTCCGCTTCGGGCCATCCGTGAACAGATCGGTTCGGCGATCAATCTGATCGTGCAGTTGACCCGAACCAAAGATGGTCGACGGATCGTGACTTCGATCACCGAAGTGGTGGGGCTCGAAGGTGACGTGATTTCGACCGCTGATATTTATACCCGAATCCAAGGCCCTGATGGCTACGGCCCGTTGACCACCACCGGGGTGACCTCAAGGCTGGTGACCATGGGTCTTGACGACTCCGAGGCTCACCTATGAACCCGGCCGCTCCGCTGCTTGTCGCAAGCGGTATCGGTCTGCTGGTTCATCTGGTGACCGCGGCCCGCTATCACCACCGGATCTCGTTAGCGGCGCGAGCTCAGGTCGGTCTTATCAACCCTGACACGCAAACAGCGCCACGGACTTCGATCGATCCGTGGCTGGCGGCCAAAGCGTTGATCGCCGGCGGGTTGGGGTTCGCGCTGGTCGGGCCGTTGGGACTCACCGCAGGCGCGGTCCCCTGGCTGGTGTCGCGTTCGTTGACGTCGCGGCGACGCCGTGTCCGTCAGGCCGCTCTCGATTCGGCGCTGGGTTCGTCGTTGCAGTTGATCATCGACCAACTTCGGGTCGGTCGTGACTTGACCGGAGCGCTCCAAACAGTGGCTGGTTCGGCGATTGCACCACTTGACGAAGTTCTCAACCAGGTGCTGGACGAAGTACGACTCGGTGTGCCGCTCCATGAAGCCATCGAGTCAGCGGCGCGACTTGAACAGAACCGTCACTTTGATGTGATCGCCTCCGCGGTCGGGCTTCATGCCCACCATGGTGGTTCGTTGACCGAGATTCTGGCCACGGTGGCGGAGTCGATCGAAGCTGAGGACGAACTCCAGCGTGAAATCGAAACGTTGACCGCTGAAGGGCGGTTGAGTGCTCAGGTCCTGATGGGGTTGCCGATCGCAGCGTTGGGGTTGCTGTCCGTTCTCAGCCCGGGCTACGCGGCGCCCCTGTTCACCACGTCGGCGGGTCAGACGCTCACCATAGTTGCGCTGGTCCTCGGCTTTGCCGGCTGGGTTTGGTTGCGAGCATTGAGCCAATCGGGAGCTCCGTTATGAACCCGGTCCTGATCGTGGCGGTGCTTACCGTTGCCGCTGGCGTCTCCCTGAGCGCATCGTTGGTTGTTCGGCGTTTCGCACCGGTCGGCCATGGGCTCGACCACGGGCTCGGCCCGGGCGTCGGTTTCGGTGCTGGGTTCAACCGGACCGAACCGCCGCGACCGGTTTCGACCCGGTTGCTGCGGTGGCCGCTCGAGGCGTCGCGGGTAGACGCGCTCGGCGTGGCGTTGCACTCCCCCGAACGGCTTCGACGGATGGCTCTCACCCAATTCGGGTTGACCGGTGGTCTCGGGGCCGTGATGGTCGCCTCGGTGGTTCAGTCCCCCAACGTCGTGAATCTCGTCGCGGGAAGCGTTGTTTGCGCTGGAGCGTGGCAGGTGCCGTTGATCGCGGCGCGACGCCGCAGCCAACAGTTGTCGTCATCGGTAGACCGTGAACTCGGCGACGCCCTCGGTGAGCTGGTGATGGGTGTCGAAGCGGGTCTCACGCTCGAAACGGTGATGGCCCGCTACGCCGAACGTCGAGATACCCCGTTGGCTGACGAGTTTGAACAAATGTCGAGAACGGTGAAGTTGGGGGCAACCCGACGCGAGGCACTGGAAGCGTTCGAGGCTCGGTGCCCGACCAGAACGGTCAAAATGTTTGCGCTCGCCGTTTCCCAGAACCAGTCCTTAGGCACTCCTCTGGCCGCGGTGCTTCGTCAGCAAGCAGCAACGATCCGGCGTCATCGTCGCCAAGCCGCGGAAGCAGCCGCCGCGAAACTGTCGATGAAAATGATCTTTCCTACCATCTTCTGCATTCTCCCGGTGTTGATGATCGTGGTTGTCGGACCCGCGATCGTGCGTCTCCTTGAGGTGCTTTAGGAACTCCATGACCATGCTTTCGGTGAATGAACGTTGGCCAAAGGGAAGCAAGCTTCCGAAAGCTGGAATACTGACGTATTGCTTACGTGATCCTGGCCGCACTGGCCGCATTGTTCGTCTGGCATCCGGCGCTTCGTTCTTGTCTGGGTGGCGAACCTCGCCGTGCGCTGATCGCTGGTCTGTGGATGGTTGCCACGGTGCTTGCCATGCTTGCCGTCGAGACCGTTCCAGAAACTCCCGACTCCATCATCGCGGCCGGGTTGGGCTTCTCGGCTGGGACGGTAGCGGTGTTGTTGACCGCGGATGTTTCGGTACGGCGACTTCCGCTCCGACCCAGCCTCGTCAGCGCGCTGGTGTTTCTGGTCGCGGTGGGGATCAGCGACCCTGGTCGACTGGTCGGTACCGTGGCCAGTGCGGGGATCATGACACTGATCACTCGAGTACTGCGCAAATTGAGCGCCGGGCAACTCGGCCGGGGAGATGTGTTCCTGTCGCCGCTGCTTGGCGCCCTCATCGGATGGTTCGACCCGTGGGCGATCGGTACTGCGTGGCTCATTACCGCGTTCGCAGCGGCGTTGTTCTCATGCTGGGGACTCCTTCTTGGTCGGATCGGCCGTCGCTCCCTGATCCCGTATGGACCGTTTCTGGTGCTTGGCGCAGTGACGGCTATCGGTTTGACGATCGCGGTGAACCCGTGAATGTTCGAGCACGCAGTGGCAACCGTCGTTCTCGGGTTAATGCCCTGAACGTTCGTCAGCTCAAAGCAGGTGATCCGAAAACTTGGGCAGCGTTGGTGAACGAGCTTGGTCCAACCATCGCTGGCTATGCCCGCCGGCTTG
This sequence comes from Candidatus Neomicrothrix sp., assembly GCA_017852795.1. Taxonomy (GTDB): domain Bacteria; phylum Actinomycetota; class Acidimicrobiia; order Acidimicrobiales; family Aldehydirespiratoraceae; genus UBA11606. The sequence continues at coordinate 5,075 of JAFMKU010000043.1, read as the reverse complement.
GCGCCTCGGACCCGGACGAAATGGTGAGTGCCACGTTAGAAGCGGTGGCTCGCAGCATCGGCTCGTTTGAAGGCACGGAAAGCCAGTTGCGTTCCTTCGTGTTCAAAGTTGCTCACGATCGCACGGTGGACTCGCTTCGTCGTTCTGCTAACCAGCGCGAAACGTCACTGGAAACATCGTCTGTACAACCGAAGGCGCAGGAGACCCCACCAACCGGTTTTGAAGATCCGGAGCTTCTCGAAGTTCTCAGTTCTCTCCCCGAAGAGCAACGCAGGATGCTTGACCTCCGTTATGTCGTTGGTTTGTCAACGAAAGAAACCGCTGCGGTGCTGGGACGGTCAGAGGTGTCCACGAGAGTGGCGTTGAGTCGAACGATGGCCAAAGTTCGGATTCGATTGTCTGAACAACATCAAGTTTCTGAGCGGGGGGACGAATCATGACGCTGTTGCAGATCGTTGTGGTTCTGGCCGCGTTGGCTGCATTGTTGACCCGACGTCTGGTGCTCCGGCACCGGGTACAACGACGGTTGGTTGCTGCGACTGCGGCGACCAACACCTTCGACATGGCAGCAGTCAACGTGGAGAACTTGGCATCGCTGGCTGCGGCCTCCACCCTTGCCGCGAATACGTCGGGCGGACGCTGGACGCGCCGGATTGTTGCGCTCATCGGAAGCATCGGTGCCGTTGGTTGGGTAGGAGCAGTCGCAGCAGGCGCCAGCGTTAGCTTGGCGACGACCGGCAATTTCCCTGACCCCATCCAGCAGGTAGTGGCTGATGTCCTAGAGGTGATCAGCATTGATCTACCAGCCCCGGACCGCAACCCTGACACCAAACCCGAGACCGATTCGAGTTCGCCCAATTCTGAGGGAACCGACTCGACCGATGCCCCACTTCGCAGTGACAACGACGATGTCGACAGCGACCAGAATGACAACACCGATAACGGCATCGCTGATGACGCCAACGCAGATGACGCCAACGCTGATGACCTCGATGACGAAACCAGCAGCGATTCACCAGGAAACTCTGGCAACACCCCCGCGGCCACCGCGCCCGGCAACTCCGGCAACACCCCGTCAGCAACCGCCCCCGGACGCAACAACAACGGCAACGGCAACAACGAAGAAGACGAAGCCCCCGGCAACTCCGGCAACACCCCGTCAGCGACCGCCCCCGGACGCAACAGCAACAGCAACAGCAACAACAACGCCAACGGAACCAACGGAACCAACACCACCGAAGAAGTCGAAGCTCCCGGCAACTCCGGCAACACCCCCTCGGTGAGCGCGCCCGGACGCACCGGCCGAGGCCGTACCCCCTAGGTGGCCCGAAGATCGACTCGCTCGGTCGTTGGTTTCTTGCTGGAGAGTTCCGAGAATCCGGAGGAATGATCGGACAAGTGCTCTCCGGTTGTTTAGCATTGTGGGTAGCAAGTGGCTTTAGCCGTTAGGTGACTTGTTCGGCGTTGGCGGAGGAACAGATCGAATGAAGGTTGACGGATCGATGCACCCTAGGTCTCGCGCCCGCGCGGCAAGCCTCGCGTTGGCGGCTGCAGTCCTGTTCTCAATAAGTGCTGCGGGGTTCGTAAGACTCACCACCCCGACCTCCTCCACAACTCGCCTTACCGAACTCGATTCTGCACCCCAACCTGAACCCGTGGGCCAAACCGATCCCGATCCGACAGCGGCCGCCAAACCCGATCCGACAGTCGCACCCGAACCAGATCCAACCGTCGCACCTGAATCAGATCCGGTAGTGCTGACCGAACCCGAGCCGCAATCCGAGACCGACCCAGCGGCTGCGACCAACCCCGATGACCACTCGGTCGCGGTCGCGTCCACGTCAACTCTCAAACCTAGCGAACCCACGGTTTCACCTACCGACGTCTCTTCGGTCGTCAGAGCTGAAATTGAACGTTCGCTCGCTGCAGTCCAAGACGCCATCGCGAGTCAAGACCGCGCCATCGCTGACCTCGCCGCGGCGCTGAACGACTTGGAAATGTCCGGGGGTTCCGATGATCGGCTTCAGGAAATCCTCGCCACGATGGCAACGCTCGAGCGAGCCCTCGGTCTCGCTCGTGACGAACTCGCCGAACTCCGCGACCGGCCCCCGGCCGAGGTACCTGACTCGTTGATCGACAAACTCAACGAGCTCGCAGAATTTACGGGATCCAGCGCACTGGTCACCACGATGACCGAACTCGCTAGCGCAACTGGCGAGAGCGCGCTGGTCGGCAAGGTCACTCTCATCGAATCCAACACTGCGCAATTCCAGACCAAAATCAGCGACCTTGAAAGCCTCACCACCGGAAACGAAACCCAGATCGAAACCAACCGAACCGCAACCGAAACCAATCAGGCGACCCTCACCGAGCTTGCCGACGTCACCGGTTCCAGCACGCTGGTTACCACCCTCACCGAACTTGCCGACGCTACCGGTACCAGCACGCTGGTCGCCACCCTCAACGACCTCGCCAACCTCATCGGTCCGAGCGCACTGGTCGCCAAGATCGCCGAGCTCGAAAACGGCCTTACGGCGGTGGGAGACCGCACCACGACCCTTGAAACCGAGGTTGCCGCAACCACGTCGCTCAGTGATCTGGCATGCACCATCGATCAGGTAGCTACCTTCACCTCCGCTGGGTGGCGCTGCGGTTCCATCGTGCCGCAATGGACGGTTCATGGAGCTTTTGAACGCCAACTCCACAACTCCAGCGACCTCGAAGGGTTTGCGCCGGTAATCGGAACCAACCCTCAGGGTTTGACCAGAATTGTTCACCGAAACCAAACCCTGGAATCTCTGGAGATGTTTCTGTGCGACAACCTCGACTGCAGCAGCGGGACCAACAAGTCGCTCAGAAACCCGTCGGGGCCGGTTGGGATCAACGCCGACCTTGCGTTCACTAGCGACGGGCGCCCCGTCATCCTCCATGCGAAATCGAGCGGCACCGACTTTGAGATGGTGGTGTGTAGCAACACGGACTGTTCGAGCCGTTCCGTCGACTCCGGAATCGTCAACAACGTTTCGTTGTACGGGCGCCTCGAAGTTGACCCCAACGACCAGTCTTGGATTCTTTACCGAGACGGATCGTCCGTGCTCCAGCTCACTTCATGCAGTGACCTGACGTGCGCGATCTCGACAACCAGCTTCGCTGTCCCAACCGGAACCGTTGTGCCTGCCGATCCGGTTTTCGACTTCACGTTCGGAACCGACGGCAAACCGATCCTCGCCTACAGCGGCGAATCCCCGAACGGTGGGTTGTTCCTGTTTGCCTGCGACGCCGTCGCTTGTGCATCGGGCACGACAACAACCGCACTGGAACCCAGCGACGTCACCGTTCACCATCCGAGAATTGCCATCGGTGCCGACGGAAATCCGGTGGTGCTTTACATCAACGGTGACACGTCGGGTGCAGAGTTGTGGGTCTGTGGCGATCCGGCGTGCACCACCGGTCAACGCCGTCTGCTTGGTGATGCCGATCCGGGGTCCCGACCGTCGCTGGCGATCACCCGCGATGGTCGGCCGGTCGCCACGTACAGCACAAGCGGGTCGGTTCCAGCCCGGGCCTACGTCTGCGGTGACGCCACCTGCGGGATCGGGCAGGAAATCGACCTCGTGACGGGTTCCAACACCGTGTTGTCGTCGGTGACGATCGACGCCTTTGGCCATCCGCTGGTTGCGGTAGATGACGACCCGGACCATGGGGTTCGAGTGGTTTCGGTCCCGTTGAACCTCACCGGTTTCGCCGTCCGGTAACCCATCGGCCGATTCTGCCAATGTTGTCGACATCGTTGTGTCACAATCGTCGCCATGTCATCTGACAGCGTCCGAATCTCATCCATCGAAACTCTCCACTGCGAAGCGGGTTGGCGTAACTACCACTTCTGCAAGATCACTACCGACGAAGGGATCGTCGGCTGGAGCGAATTCGACGAAGGTTTCGGGTCGCCCGGTGTCAGCACCGTTATCGAAGCACTTTCGGCCCGAGTTGTGGGCCGTTCTGTTTTTGATCACGAACGAATCCACACCGATCTGGTGTACGCGACTCGTCCCGCCGCTGGATCGGTCATCGGTCAAGGTATCGGAGCGATCGAAAACGCTCTTCTCGATGCCAAAGGCAAAGCCTTGGGGGTGTCGGTATCCACCTTGCTCGGGGGACGGATCCGGGAACGGGTCCCGGTGTACTGGTCGCATTGCGGAACCTGGCGGATTGCCTACGGACGTCATGTCGGCAATCCGATCACGGATCTGGCTGGGATCAAGGCGCTCGGCGAAGAAGTCCGCGACCGAGGGTTTACGGCGCTCAAAACCAACCTGTTCACCGAACACGACGGTGCGTTGCTTCCGTGGGCCCCAGGGTTTGCGATCACCGACAGTCCGGCACTCAACGCCGACCCGGCCATGCTCGACGGGGTGCACAACGTGCTGACCGCGTTTCGCGAAGGCGCCGGGGAGGACGTCGGATTGTTGCTTGACCTGAACTTCAATCTCAAAACCGGAGGGGTGCTTGAATTACTGCGTCGACTCGACGACATCGATCTGTTTTGGTTGGAATACGACAACGATTCCCCCGAGGCGCTTCGGCTGATCCGGGATCGGGCCAACACCCAGATCGCCTCGCTCGAAACCAAAATTGGGCTGCCAGCGTTCGTGCCGTACTTCACGCAACAAGCCGTGGATGTTGCGGTGGTTGACACCGTCTGGAACGGGACTTGGCAATCAATGAAGATCGCTTCGATGGCTGCCGCCCACGAGATCCAGGTCGCCCCCCACAACTTCTACGGGCATCTCTGCACGATGATGGTCGCCCAGTTCTGTGCCGCGGTCCCCCACCTGCGGATCATGGAAACCGACATCGACCGCATTCCGCTCGACGACGAGTTGTTTACGGTGACCCCCACCATCGAAAACGGTGAACTGGTCATCAGTGACGCTCCCGGATGGGGAACCGAACCGATCGAAGAAGTCATCGAAGCGCATCCGCCTCGACGCGGCACCGGGTTTCTGGTCAGCCGCGGGCGGAACCGCTAACGACTGAGCGTCGCTTCGGCGAGGTCTTTGATCCCGTCGACGGTT
>JAFMKU010000042.1 GCA_017852795.1 Candidatus Neomicrothrix sp. | reverse complement strand
CTGGCCGGCCGGGTCGATGACGGCGTCGAAACGCAGATAGTCCTCCACCGTGGACGTCCACTGGTTCGGTGGTTGAAAAGCCGGGTGGTTACGAAAAAACTCGACGTAGTCGTCTTCGCTGTCCCAGTGCAGGTCAAGCCGGGCCAGCGCGGGACCGATCACTGCGTGGATCGCCGCTTCCACCGCGGCTTGGTCATGGTCGGCGGGCACCACCGGGGCGGAAGCAATCAGCTCGTCGCCTGGAACCCACGTGGCGGCCGGGAACGGAAGCCCGCCGTCAACCAGGACCAGCCGCGACACTCGGTCCGGATGGCGTTCGGCCGCGTTGGCCACCACAAATCCGCCCATCGAATGTCCGACCAGCACCGCTTGCGCCGCGCCGTAATGGTCCATAACCGCAATGACATCGTCGGCGTGAACGGTCAACCCAAACGGTCCGTCAACGTTGGCGCTAGCGGCCCGGCCTCGATGGTCGAGCGCAACCAGCGACAACGAATGGCCACTTTGGGTTACCAGCGCCTCAGCTACCGCCGTGAACGACCGATGGTTGGCGGTGATCCCGTGGGAGGCAAAAACGAGCTGATCGCCGGTCCCCCAACGGGCGACGGCAAGGTCACCTCCGGCTACCGGCACTCGATCCGGTTGATACGCAGCAGGCATGGCCGCAGCCTAGGTCAGGGGTTGGAAGCGACGGGCGGCGACCGCGTGACGGGCCAAGTTCTCATCGAGGTCATCGGTGACCAGCAACCCGCTGTCGACCACCGACCGTCCTGCCACCACCGTGTGCCACGCTGAATGAGGCCCGGTGCGCAACCATCCTTCGATCAGGTCGTCGAGCACCCCGGCAAAGATCGGGCCGTCAAGTTTCCAGACCGCCACGTCCCCCACCGCCCCGACCGACAATTCGCCGAGTTCGCCGACCCGACCCAAACATCCGGCCCCGCCTCGGGTCGCGATTTCCAGCGCGGTTCGGGCGTCCATTCGATCGGCGCCGCTCACCAGCTTCCCTTGCAACATCGACAACCGGGCCTCCTGCCACAGTGACGCCGAGTCGGCCGACGACGAACCATCACAGCCCAAACCGACCGGGCTCCCCGAGGCCCGCAAGTCAACCACCGGGGCAATCCCTGACGACAGGATCATGTTGGAACTCGGGCAGTGAGCGATCCCGACCCCGGCTGACCCCAGACGAGCCACCTCCAAAGGGTTCGGCATCACCACGTGCGCACCCCAGCTTCGGTCGCTCATCCAACCGCAATGTTCGAAGTAGTCAACCGGTCGCATCCCGAACTGTTCGAGGGCGAACCGGTCGTCTTCACGGTTTTCGGCCAGATGGGTGTGGAGGCGAACGTCGAGGCGTTCGGCGAGTTCGGCGCTGCGGATCATCAGTTCGGTACTGACCGAGAAAGGCGAGCAGGGAGCGAGCGCGATCTGCACCATGGCTCCGTGACTGCGGTCGTGGTGCCGGGCAACCTGTCGTTCTGATTCGGCCAGGATGTCGTCTTCGTCTCGGACCGCTTCATCAGGAGGCAACCCACCCTTGCTCACCCCCAACGACATGGATCCATACGTGGGATGAAAACGCAGGCCGAGGTTCTGCGCGGCAGCGATTTCGGCCCCCAACAGGTCACCGGCCCGCTGCGGGTGGAGGTAGTGATGGTCCGAGCTGGTGGTGCAGCCGCTCAAAGCCAACTCGGCCAAACCCACCCAAGCTGCGAGGTACTCGGACTCTTCGTCGATGGCTGCAGTCCACAACGGGTAGAGCGATTGCAGCCAACCAAACAGCGGTGCGGTGGTCATTGGGGCATAGGCCCGGGTGAGGTTCTGAAACAGATGGTGGTGGGTGTTGATCAACCCGGGGGTCACCAAACAGCCGCTGGCGTCAATGACCCGAGACGCGGCCGGGGGTGGTTCGGTTGAGGCGCCCACCCCGGAAATCAACCCGTCGGTGATCGCCACCCAGCCACCGAGGAGTTCGCGACGGTCTGCGTCGACGGTGGCGACCAGGCCGGCGTTGCTGATCAGTAGGTCAGCCATCGGACTGGATCGCGTTCAAATAGTTGTAGATCGTGATCCGGCTCACACCCATCAGTTCTCCTACCGACTCGACGGCTTTGCGTAACAGAAACGCTCCCTGCTCGTTGAGCAGCCGCACTGCGACCTGTTTTTGTTCCCGGGACATTTCGGCCAGCGGCGCCCCAAGTTGTTCTTCGACCCCGGACACCATTCGTTCGAGCGCCCCGTGGAGGCTGCCGAACTGTGCGGTGACAGGGCTGGCTCCAAACCGAACCTGCACCCCGGTTGCCCCAGCGGCCAACGCCCGCTGGGTGAGCGCTTGCGTGGCCGCGGTGACGACCTCGACCGGGCCGCGTACCGTCGACGCGAACGGACCGACGTCGGGTTCGAGCCCGTGTTCCCGGCAGGCGTCGAGTGCCGCGCTGACATGGGGACCCAACGTGCCTTCCACGAACGGTTCAATCAGGAACTCAGCGTGCACCATCGAACCATCAGATTCGTTGTGGGCCTCAGCGGGGCGGTTGGTGGTCATTGTTTTGACATTTTGTTAAGTTTTGCCGCTAATGACAAGCACGCCTGCCGAACTTCGGGTCAACGCCGCTCGACTGGCCGCTCGCATTGACGCGCTGGCTGAGGTCGGTGCGATCGACGGCACCCGAGGCTGCGCTCGACTGGCGCTCAGCGACGAAGACCGCGCCGGCCGAGATCTGGTGGTGGCATGGATGCGTGACCTCGGCCTTGCGGTCAGCATCGACGGGATCGGCAACGTGGTCGGCACGCTGGCGGGAGCTACCAACGAGCCGCCGGTGATGACCGGTTCGCACATCGACACGGTTCGCACCGGAGGCCGCTACGACGGCAACCTCGGGGTGCTGGCCGGCCTAGAAATCATCGAGGTCCTCAACGAAGCAAACCTGACCCCGCAACGGCCGATCGCGGTGGCGTTCTTCACGAACGAAGAAGGAGCCCGCTACTCCCCCGACATGCTCGGCAGCCTTGTCTACGTTGGCGGGATGGGGGTCGAACAAGCCCATGCGATTGCCGGCATCGACGACACCACGGTCGGTACCGAACTAGCCCGGATCGGGTATCTCGGAACTGCCCCACTACCGGCCGCCGCCCCCCATGCCTTCGTTGAACTGCACGTCGAACAGGGGCCGGTGCTTGAAGCCGAGCAGCAAACCATCGGTGCGGTGACCGGGGTGCAGGGCATCAGTTGGACCGAAGTCACCGTGGTTGGACAATCGAACCATGCTGGCACCACCCCGATGGGTTTGCGTCGCGACCCGGGACTGGTCGCCTTCCGAACCGGAGCGTTCATCCGTGACCTCGCCGAAGAGATCGGCGCCCCGCAGGTAGCAACGATGGGACGCATCGAGCTACACCCCAACCTGGTCAACGTGGTCCCGGCCCAAGCCACGTTCACCATCGACCTGCGACACACCAACGACGAAGTGCTCCGCGACGCCGAACAACGCACGCTGGCGTTCCTTGAGGCCACCGCCGAGCGCGAACAGTGTTCGGTTACCACCCGCACCCTGGCCCGCTTCGAACCGGTGATCTTCGATGATGACGTCATCTCGCTGGTCGAACGCACCGCCGACACCCTTGGCCATTCAGTGCGCCGAATGCCGTCGGGAGCCGGCCATGATGCCCAGATGCTGGCTCGGGTCTGCCCGACCGGGATGGTGTTTGTGCCGTCGGTGAACGGCATCAGCCACAACCCCACCGAACACACCGACGACGCCGACCTCGAAGCCGGAGCGAACGTCTTGATGCAGGTCCTGCTTGAGCTGGCTGGCGGCACCACCGAGGCTCCCCGATGAGCAACCAACCTCACGACCCGGACGCCGCGGCCACCACTGCGCACGAAACCCCGGTGGCTCGGCCGTTGACGGTCGCGGCTGGTCAACTCGGCCCGATCGCTCGCAACGAACCCCGCCCGTCGGTCGTCGCTCGACTCGTTGAGTTACTGGAGCAGGCCGCGGCCCAGGGTGCCGATCTGGTCGCCTTCCCCGAGCTTGCGCTCACCACGTTCTTCCCTCGCTGGTTCGTAGAAGACGAACCGGATCTGGACCTGAACAGCTTCTACGAGACCGCCATGCCCGGTCCCGAAACGCAGGTGCTCTTTGAGCGGGCCCGCGAGCTTGGTGTGGGGTTCTCGCTGGGGTACGCCGAACTGACCGCTGACGGGCATCGCTACAACACCCAGATCCTGGTCGAACGAACCGGTGAAATCGTGGGCCGGTACCGCAAAGTTCACCTACCTGGCCATCGCGAACACGAACCGTGGCGCGAGTTTCAGCATCTAGAACGCCGCTATTTTGAGCCCGGTTCGACGTTCGATACTTGGCGGTGTTTTGGTGGGGTTGTCGGCATGGCGACCTGCAATGACCGTCGCTGGCCGGAGACGTACCGCTGCCTTGCTCTCGGCGGCGCCGAACTGATCCTGATCGGGTACAACACGCCGAAGCATTACGCCCCCGACCCGAGCCAGGATCGGCTGCAAGGGTTCCACAATCATCTGGTGATGCAGGCCGGTGCCTACCAAAACGGCAGCTACGTCATCGGGGTGGCTAAAGGCGGGAACGAAGAAGGGGTCGACTCGTTGGCCGAAAGCTGCATCGTGGCCCCCAGCGGCGAAATCCTGGCCCAATGCCAGACCGAAGGCGATGAGCTCATCACCGCCACCATCGACCTGTCGCTGACTGCCAACTACAAAAACACCCTGTTCGATTTCGAGCGTTACCGGCGCCCCGAGGTGTACGGCGCGATCACCGGGCAGGCCGGAGCTACCCCACCGGGAGGCAACGATGGCTGACTTTACGGTCAACGGCATCGACGTGAGCGTCGGCGATCACCACGAGCATCTGCTCGCCGCGTTGCGCGACGAATTAGAGATCACCTCACCCAAAGATGGGTGTTCGCCGTCGGGCCAGTGCGGCTGCTGCACGGTGCTCGTCGACGGCAAAGCCCGGATCAGTTGCCAGACCTCGCTCGACAAAGCCGCCGGTGCCGCGATCACCACCCTCGAAGGACTCGACGGGGACCAGCGTCAAAAACTGGCCGACGCTTTCGCCGCGCACGGTGCGCTCCAGTGCGGGTTCTGCACGCCAGGGATCGTGATGCGCACCGTCAGCCTGCTCAACCGCGACAAGCCCCTTACCCGCGACGACGCGGCCCGTCACCTCGGCGCTCATCTCTGCCGCTGCACCGGGTACGTGAAGATCCTGGACGCCATCGAATCGCTCGCCGCGAACGAGACACCGGTGGCGCTCACCGCCGGTGGGGTGGGTGGCCGGGCCGTGAAGTACGAAGCCGGCGAACTGTCACTGGGCGAACGCGACTTCATCGACGACATGAACCCGGCCGGCTGCCTCCACGCCGCGGTGGTGCTGACCGAACACGCCCGAGCCGACATCGTGGCGATCGACACCCACGCCGCCGAGCAGCAACCGGGAGTGGTCGCGGTGTTGACCGGCGCCGACGTTCCCGGCGAACTCCGGTCGGGGCTGATCTACAAAGACTGGCCGGCGTTTATCCCGGTCGGGGGACGCACCGCCTACCTCGGTGATGTGTTGGCTCTGGTAGTGGCCGAAACCCGCGCCCAGGCCCGGGCCGCCACCGCCGCAGTTTCGGTCACCTACGACGTGCACCCGCCGTTGACCAACCCGTTGGAGGCGATGGCTTCGCCCGAACCAGCGGTCTGGACTCTCGACGGCAACATCTTGAGCCGCTCGGCGTATCAACGCGGCGACGTTGAGGCTGCGTTGGCTCGCGCTGCGCACGTGGTGGAGGCCACCTTCCAAACGCAGCGCATCGACCACGCGTTCCTCGAACCCGAATCGACCCTGGCCGTGCCAACCGTCAACAACCACGGCGACTGCGAAACGCTCGCCGTCTACTCCGGTGGTCAAGGCGTGTGGGACGACCGCAATGACATCGCCCGGATGCTGGCGGTCGAACCGGAACGGATCACGGTCACGTTGGTGTCTAACGGTGGCGCGTTCGGCGGCAAAGAAGACCTGTCCAATCAGGCCCAAACCGCCCTGGCCGCCTGGCTCCTTGGCCGACCGGTGAAAACCACGTTCTCTCGCGAGGAATCGTTGCTGGTTCACACCAAACGTCACCCGATCCGGATGCAGTATCGGGTTGGTTGCGACGAACAAGGCCGGTTGCTGGCGGTGCAGGCCCGCATGGTTGGCGATTCGGGCCCCTACGCGTCGGTGGGGATGAAAGTGTTGGAGCGGGCTGCCGGTCACGCCAGCGGTCCTTATGTCACCGAAACGATTGACATCGAAGCGGTCGCGGTTCGCACCAACAACTCGGTCTGCGGTGCGTTCCGCGGGTTCGGCGCCAATCAGGCCCAATTCGCGATGGAAGGCATGATGGACCGACTAGCCGAGCGGGTCGGGATTTCCGGGTGGGAGATCCGCAACCGCAACGTGGTCACCCCGGGCGCGGTGTGGGGGCCGGGACAGATCATGGACGATGGCTGTCTGGGCGCTCGGGCCTGTCTCGACGCGGTCAAGCCGGCCTGGGACGCGGCGATCGCCGCGGGGCGGCCCGTCGGAATGGGTCTCGGTTTGAAGAACTCGGGGTTAGGCAACGGCGCCAACGAAGTCAGCCGTTCGACCGTGCAGTTCCTGGCCGATGGCACGGTCGAGGTCCGTCATTCCTGGACCGAAATGGGTCAAGGGATCCATACGGTGGCCCGGCAGATAGCGGTCGAAGAACTCGGGATCAACCCCGAACGCATCCGGGTGATCGTTGACACCACCCGTGAGCTGGGGGCCGGTCAAACCACCGGAAGTCGCGGCACCATCATGGGGGCCGGTTCGGTCGCCGATGCCTGCCGCAACGCGGTGGCTGGAGGCTGCCAGCCTGGGGTTGAGTACGAAGGGGTGTATGTCGTTGACTGGACCAACTCGATCAACGACGGCCTCGAACATCCGGTGATCCATTCGACGTTCGGCTACGCAGCCCAGTTGGTGGAGTTGGATCCCGAGACGGGCACGGTGGCCCAAGTAGTAGCCGCCCACGACGTCGGGCGTGCCGTCAACCCGCTGCTGTGCGAAGGCCAGATCGAAGGGGCGGTGCACATGGGGCTCGGCTACGCCCTGACCGAAGGTTTCCCCTGTGATGCCGAAGGCCGGCCGCTCAACGCCACCCTGCGCAGCCTCGACATCATCCGCCCCAAAGACATGCCACCGACCGAAGTCATCCTCGTCGAATCACCCGACCCGAATTCGCCGTACGGGATCAAAGGGGTGGGCGAGATCGGTCTGGTGCCGACCGCGGGGGCGGTAGCCGCCGCGCTGCACGCCCACGATGGGCAGTGGCGATCCGAGTTGCCGATGAGGACCGAACGGAACCGCGAGCGTGCGAGCGCGTGGAGCGAAACTGCGAGATGATGACCGCATGACGGTCTCGACGCCCGGGCTCGTGTGCGCCCATCACCACCTGTACAGCACGTTGGCCCGAGGCATGCCGGCCCCGCCTCGAACCCCGTCCGGTTTCCAAGAAATCCTTGAGATGGTCTGGTGGCGACTCGACCGGGTGCTCGACCCGGAGTCGATCGCCTGGTCGGCTCGTCTCGGCGCGCTCGAAGCGCTGGAGCGAGGAACGACCGCGATCATCGACCACCACGAATCGCCGAACAGCATCGACGGGTCGTTGAGCATCATCGCTGACGCCTGCGAAGAGGTCGGGGTTCGTGTCTCGTGTAGTTACGGGGTGACCGACCGTCACGGCGCCGACGGTGCCGCCGCCGGGTTGCGTGAAAATGATCGGTTCCTCGGTGACGGTGAACGAGAAGGGTATGTGGGGTTGCATGCCGCGTTTACGTGCAGCGACGAAACGATCGCAGCGGCCGCGGAGCTGGCCCGTAAGCACGATGTCGGTGTGCACGTGCACGTTGCCGAAGGCGACCGCGACACCTGGGAGCGGTTGGTCCCGTTTAGCGACGACGACTGGCTGATTGTTCATGGGGTGCACCTGCCCGACGACCACGGCCTGCGCGGAACGCTGATCCACAACCCTCGCTCCAACATGAACAACGGTGTCGGGTACGCCCGGCCGGTCCGGTTCGATCAGCCGGTGGCGTTAGGCAGCGACGGGATCGGAGCCGACATGCTCGAGGAGTTCCGGTTGGCTTATGTGGCGGCGCGGGCTGACGATGTCACGTTCAGTCCCGATCAGGCCTGGGCTTGGCTGGCGGCCGGATGGGATCTGATGCCCGCTGCGCTTGACGATCGGGTCTATTGGGCCACCGAGTCTGACGACCCGTGGTATCTGGCGTTCACCCCCGGCACCTCCCCGTTGGAGATCGAAATCGACGGCGAAACGGTGTGGGAAGACGGAGAACCAACTCTGGTCGATGGTGACGAAATCCGGGCGAAAGCCGCGGAAGCGGCGACCGCGCTGCACCGGCGGCTGGCCGATCTCGACGACGAGTAAGCCCGTCGGCAACCAGCAACGAACCGACCGGTCGACCTAGGGATGAACCAACCCAGCCGGTAGGGTTCGACCATGAACGACATCCGTGTGGCATTCGTGATGGCGACCTGGCACGACGACCTGGTGGGCCGAACCAAAGAAGGCTTTCTGACCCGTATGACCGAGTTGGGTTGCTCGGCCGATTCGGTTGAGGTTCATCAACTTCCGGGGGCGCTGGAGTTTCCGCTTCACTGCAAGAAACTGGCCCAGTCCGGCCGCTACGACGCCATCGCCTGCGCCGCGTTGGTCGTTGACGGCGGGATCTACCGGCACGAGTTCGTCGCTCACGCCGTGTTGCAGGGAATGATGAACGTGATGCTCGAAACCGAAGTTCCGATCATTTCTGCGGTGTTGACCCCGCAGGCGTTCCACGAACACCAGGTGCATCACGACTTCTTCTATGACCATCTGCTGGTGAAGGGGCGAGAAGCCGCCGACGCGGTGGTCAACACCATCACCAACTTGCGGGCCATTTAGCCCCCCCACCTTCTCGACGGTGCCACGGTGAGCGAAACCCAAACCGTCCTCATTCGAGTCAACGGCCCGGACCAGTCGGGGCTGGTTGCAGAACTGATGGGGATCTTGGCTGGCTGCGACGCGTCGGTTCAGGACATCGAACAGACCGTGATCCGTGGCCATATCGCGTTGGGGGTCGTGACTTCGGTGCCGCTGGGTCGAGACCTGCTTCGTGAAGTGTTGCTGTGGGGTTGGGAAAAGGGCGTCAACGTCGATTTTGAGGTCGTGCCGACCACCCCGACCGCCACCGGCCCCGGGATCGTGGTGACCGTTCTTGGCCCGAACCTGACCCCCCGGGAGTTGTCGGTGGTGACTGGGGCGATCGCCGAAGTCGGGGCCAACATCGACCGGATCTTCCGCCTGTCTCGCTACCCGGTGATGAGTTACGAACTGCTGGTGCGCAGCGACGCTGAGCAGCAACTGCGGCGAACCTTGTTGACCGCGGTGAGCGGAGAGCCAGGGATTGATGTGGCGGTGCAACCCGAAGGGCTCGGACGGCGGGCCAAGCGCCTGGTCGTGCTCGACATGGACTCGACGCTGATCCAGGACGAAGTCATCGAGTTGCTCGCTGAAGAAGCCGGTTGCCTCAACGAAGTTCGGGTGTTGACCGAAGCGGCGATGGCTGGCGAACTCGATTTCGAAGCGGCGCTGCGCAAACGAGTCGGGTTGCTCGCCGGGTTGGATCTGGCCGCGGTTGACCGGGCCTGGGCTCGGCTTCGCTACACCCCGGGAGCGGCCACGTTTCTTCGAACCTTGCAGCGGCTCGGCTACGAAGTGGCGGTGGTGTCGGGCGGGTTCACGTTGTTTACCGATCGTTTGTGCGCCGATCTCGGGATCACCATCGCTCACGCCAACGAACTCGAAGTGGTTGACGGGGTGTTTACCGGCGAACTGGTAGGCCCCATCGTGGATCGTCAACGCAAAGCCGAACTGTTGCGGGCCATCGCCGCCGACGCGTCGATTCCGATCGAGCAGACGGTGGCGGTCGGCGACGGAGCCAACGATCTCGCCATGCTGGAAGCAGCCGGGTTGGGGGTGGCGTTCAACGCCAAACCGTTGGTGGCCGCAGCCGCCGACACTGCCCTGCATGTCCCCTATCTCGACGCGGTGCTGTTCATGTTGGGGATCCGACGCGAAGACATTGAGGCTGCCGACCGACCATGAGCAACCAGTTCCAAACCGAAACGGCAATCCACCCGACCGGACCGAACCAGTGGACGACTGACATTTCGTCGGCGTGGAACATCGGCGACAACCCCAACGGCGGGTATTTGCTGACGTCGGCGTTGCGAGCCGCTCAAGAACTGTCCGGCCATCCCGACCCGTTGACCGTCACGACCCATTTTTTCCGGCCTGGGATCCCTGATGAACCGGCCGAGATCACTGCCGAGGTGCTCAAAGGGGGCCGCACGATTTCGACTGTGCGCGCCACGCTCACCCAGCAGGGGGCGCCCCGGCTGACCATGATCGCCGGGTTCGGTGACATTTCTGCCACTACCCCTCATGACGTGGACTGGGCGGTTCCGTGCCCGTCGCTGCCCCCACCCGAAGCGTGCATCGACCGGGCCGAGTTGACGCAGGGCATCGCGGTGGCGCTCAACAGCCGAAGCGAGATCCGAGTTGACCCGGCCAGCGTCCACCCTCCCGATGACGGGGCCGAAGCCGAGATCACCGGCTGGACCCGGTTTCGCGACGGAAGCGAACCCACCGTGTTGTCGCTGCCATTTTTTGCCGATGCGTTCCCGCCTACCGTGTTTACCCGGTTGGGTCCGATCGGCTGGGTGCCAACTCTGGAGTTGACGGTCCATGTTCGACGGCGACCAGCACCCGGGTGGTTGGTGTGTCAGGTCTGGTGCGATGACGTGTTCAACGGCAAGATGATCGAGACGGTTCGGATCTGGGACCGCAACGGCGATCTGGTTGCTCAGGCTCGCCAGCTCGGATTGTTGATCTGAACCGGCGGCGCGGTGACACGCCGGCCTCTAGCCTTGCGAACAATGACCGCTCCCGCTGATCTGTTTCTGACCGAGTTGGCCGCCGTGCTTGGCTCCGGTTCGGTACTTCGTGGTGACGACGCCACGGGATACGCGGTGGATGGTCGCGGCTATTCGGTTGGTGATGATCCGGTGGTGGTTCGTCCCCGGGATGTCGCCGGTGTGGCCGAAACGGTGCGTCGCTGCAGGGAAGCGGGAGTGGCGATCGTCGCGCAGGGCGGCAACACCGGCATGTCGCACGGCACGATGTTGCCGGTTGACCGTCCGTCCATTCTGCTTTCGCTGGCCCGCCTCGACCAGATCCTTTCGGTAGACCCTGACCGGTGGACGATGACGGTTCAGGCCGGGGTGACCATTCAGGCGGTGCAGGAAGCAGCCGCGGCGGCTGGTCGCCGGTTCGCTCCTGACTGGGGGGCGCGGGGTACGGCCACGGTGGGCGGTGCGATCGCCACCGACGCCGGCGGGAACAATGTGGTCCGTTACGGCAACATGCGCGACAACGTGCTCGGGGTAGAGGCGGTGCTGGCTGATGGCGCGGTCTGGGATGGTCGTCGGGCGCTTCGCAAAGATTCCACCGGGTATGACCTGAAACAGTTGCTGATCGGCAGTGAAGGCACGTTGGGGGTAGTCACTTCGGCGGTGTTGAAGCTGGTGCCCGCCACCGCGCATCAGCAGTCGGCGCTGCTGGCCATCCCCGGTTTGGCCGTGTTGTCGGAACTGTTCGAGTTGGCTCAGACGTCAGCGGCGGGATCACTCAGCGCGTTCGAGTTGTTGCCGGATGTCGCCATCGACCGGGTGGTGGAAGTGTTCGGACACGCCAAACCGCTCGATTCGGGAACCGACTATTTCGTCCTGTTGACGCTGGCCTCAAGCGAAACGGTAGAGCCACGCCTCGCTGCCCTGCTCGAAGCCGCCGCCAAGCGTGACCTGCTGGTGGATGCGGTGGTGGCGGGCACGCCGGAGCAAGAAGCGAACCTTTGGGGTATCCGCGATCATGCGTCACCGACCGCTTGCTTCGTCGGTTTTCAGCATCACGGCCTCAAGCTCGACACGGCGATCCCACTGGATCGGGTCGCCGAGTTTGTGACCGGCGTTCAGTCCCGGGCGGCGGCGATCGCGCCGATGGCGTTGTGTTACGGGTTTGGTCATGTCGGTGACGGCAACATCCACATGATGGTGTTGCCAACCGATGACGACTCGGTCGAACCGTGGTTGGCGGTGCGCGACGAACTGACAGCCAGCATCGACGAACTGGTGTTTTCGATGGCGGGCACGCTCTCGGCCGAACATGGGATCGGCTTGTTGCTCAGGGATCGGATCGGCCCGCAGAAGAGCGACCTGGAGTGGGAGTTGATGCACCGCATCAAGGCAGTGTTCGACCCTGATGGGATATTGAACCCGGGCAAAATGCTGCCGCCCCGCGCCCCCAACGCCTAATCGTGCGAAGCCAGATACTGCCCGTGCGAAGCCAGAGCTGGCTGGGTCGGCGGGGTTAGCTGCCGAGCTGAACCGTTTCGAGGTCGTCGGCGACCATCAGCGCACCTTGGTATCCGGCGTTTCGGATGTCGTCGACGAACGCCTGCCGTTCGGCGTCGGTTGACGGTGGCGGGATCAGGTGGGTGAGCATCAGGGTCGGGATTTCCAGTTCGGCCATCTGCGCTCCGATCAGTCGGGTGTCGGCGTGATAGTCGAGGATGAACCGGCGATGTTCCGGAAGCGCTTCGATGGGTGGGAACCGCATCGCCTCGTACACCACCACGTCGGCACCGCGCACGAGTTCCCCGACTTCGTCGCAGACCAAGGTGTCGCCGGTGATAGCCACCACACCGTCGGGGGTTTCGACCCGATAGCCAACCGCGGGATGGAGCGGCTGGTGGCGTACCGGACCGGCTTTCACCACCACATCGTCGTGACGCCAGACTTCAGTCACCGTGTCGGTCACCGCGAACGGCACCACCGTGTAGTCGGGGTCGTCGACCCGACCGGTGTGGGCTTTGCGGGCTGCGAGGTCGTCGCGCCACGGGTCAAGCAGGCTGGCCACGAGTTGTTCGGCCGGGCCGGCCGGGACGATCACCGGAAGGGTCGGGGTGGCGGTGTCGCGTCGCATCACCCACCGGGTCAACAGCAGGTCGGTGAGTCCGGTGAGGTGGTCGCTGTGATGGTGGGTGACAAACACGGCGCCGAGTTCGGGAATCCAGACGTCGGCGGCGGCGAGCCGGGGCACGGTCGCTCGGCCCACGTCGAATTGGAGGGTGAGGTCGCCGTAGCGGACCAACACCCCGGGCCCGGCCCGGTGCGGGTCGGGGATCGGGCAGCCGGTTCCGGTGATGGTGACCGTCGTCGTCATGGAAACTGACGCTAGTGCAGCCGCGAAGCGCTACCGTCGAACGAGTGCCGGACCAAACCCTTTCCGTTAGCGAACTCGGAACGTTGATCCGGTTTGCCTTGGATCAGCTCGTTCCCGACAATGTGTGGGTTGAAGGCGAGCTGCGCAGCAAACGATCGGCCCGTAACGGGCACGTCTACTTCGATCTGATTGAGCCGGGTGACACGCCCGGGGGTGCACCCAAAGCGTTGATCAACGTCGTGTTGTGGCGTGATGCTCGCGACCGGGTGAACCGGTTGCTGACCCGCCACGGCCAGTCGATCAGCATGGATGACGGGGTGCGGATCCGTATTCAAGGAGCGCCCGATTTCTATGTGGCGGGGGGTCGCCTGCAGTTCCGGATGACCGCGATCGACCCGACGTTCACGCTCGGGGTGCTGGCCGCCGACCGGGCCGCGTTGTTGCAGGCGCTCACCGAGGAAGGGTTGCTGCGAGCCAACGCCAGCCGCCGGTTGCCGGTGGTGCCATTGCGGGTCGGGTTGGCCACATCGCTGGGTTCGGCAGCGCACGCCGATGTCACGACCGTCTTTGCCAACAGCGGTTTGGGGTTCACGCTGGTTGAGGCCGACACCGCCGTGCAGGGGCCCGGGGCGGAGCAGCAGATCGCGGCGGCGATCGGTGCGCTCGAATCGGCTGGGGTTGACATGATTCTGCTGGTGCGAGGCGGTGGCTCCAAAACCGACCTCGCCGCCTTCGACCATGGGGTGGTGGCTCGCCGGATCGCGACGGCTGCGGTTCCGGTGTTTACCGGGATCGGTCACGACATTGACCGTTCGGTGGCTGACGAGGTGGCGTTTGCCGCCCACACCACCCCAACCGCGGCTGCTCAGGCGGTGGTGGCGCTCGTCGTGAATTGGCTTCGAGAACTCGACCGGGCTGAGCAGCGGTTGGTGCAGCGGACCAACGCGGTGTTGGCTGATGCGGCCGCTCGCCAGCATGAGCTTCGCCGGCGCATTGTCCGAGCCGGCCAGGTGACGGTGGCTCAGGCCGATCAGCGCATCACGGCTACCGCAGGGCAGGTGGCTCGCGCCGCTCGCCAGGCGGTTCGTTCCGCCGAGTTGCAGTTGGCGGCTGCTACGACTCGCAGTGGCGCTCACGACCCGGCGCGGGCGTTGGCCCGGGGCTGGTCGATCACCCGAACCGCCGACGGTCGGGTGTTGCGTTCGGTCGCCGACGCGACGGCCGGAGCGTCACTCGCCACCCAGGTCGCCGACGGCGTGATCACCAGTACGATCGATGACGATGAGTGACGAACAGATCGGCTACGCCGAAGCGATGAGCGAACTGGAGGCCATTCTCGGGTCGCTCGATGAGGACGAAGTTGACGTGGACGCGCTGGCGGCCAACGTGGAACGGGCGTCAACGCTGATCGCGGTGTGTCGGGATCGGATCTCGGCTGCCCGACTACAAGTTGAACAGATCGTGGCGTCGATGGCCGACCGCGCCGAGCCTCTCTCTGAGGGCAACGGCGACGACGATTCGCTGGCCGACTGAGGTTGTCTGTGGGTCCCTCGTCGTCTGATCGTGGGCATCCGCCGGTGGCACTCACTTCGGTAGCCGACCGCACCAGTGATGCGCTGGCCGCCCTTTTTGCCAGCGAGATTGCCACCTGGAGCCGTTTGAATCCGGCGGTCGCTCAGCCATTGGAGGACCTGGCCGGGTTCGTTGCCGGTGGCGGGAAACGGATCCGCCCGGCCTACTGCCACTGGGGTTTCGTGACTGGAGGCGGGGATCTTGATGGGGACGGTTCGCAGCCAGGGTGTTGCGCGGTGGAGTTGCTGCAGGCGTTCGCGCTGGTGCATGACGATGTGATGGACGGCTCCCCTACCCGTCGAGGCCGACCCACGATTTGGGCGCAGTACATCGAACGGCATCGGGTGGGTGGCTGGCAGGGCGAGGATCGGCGGTTCGGTGAAGCGGCCGCGATTCTGGTTGGCGACATTGCGTTGGTGATGGCCGATCAGCAACTCAATGAGGCCACCCCCGAGGTGCGCCAGGTCTGGGATCGTCTGCGGATGGAGCTCAACTTGGGTCAGTTTCTCGACGTGCTCGGAACCGCGACGGGTGAGGTCACTGCTGAACTGGCCCGCACCATCGTTGCCAACAAGACCGCGGGATACACGATCGTGCGGCCGTTGCAGTTAGGAGCGGCGCTCGCCGGTAGCCCCGAGTTGGGTCCGGCGCTGGAGGCACACGGGCGTCCGTTAGGGATCGCCTTTCAGCTTCGCGACGACATGCTGGGGGCGTTTGGGGACAGTGAACGCATCGGTAAGCCCGTGGGCGATGACCTGCGGGAAGGCAAGCCAACGGTGTTGCTGGCTCGAGCCCGGGAGTCGGCTTCGGCCGCGCAGGCCGAGGTGCTGGGCCGGGTTGGCCCGTCGGCGACGATCGAAGATGTCGCCGCGATCCAGCAGGTGCTGGTTGACACCGGTGCGGTGGCCGAGATCGAAGCAGAAATCGACGGGTTGTTGGTTGAGGCGACCGCCGCGATCGATCTGCTTCCGGACCGTCACGGCAGCCGAGATGCGCTTCGGGCCCTCGCCGATTTCGTGGTTGACCGCGACAGCTAAGCGACCGCCTCACGGTCGCCGGCCCGTAGCCTGACACGATGTCAGATCCCCGAGTTGAGGCGGCGCGCCGTCGTACGTTCGCCATCATCTCGCATCCTGACGCGGGCAAAACCACGTTGACCGAAAAGTTCCTGCTCTACGGCGGGATGTTGACCACCGGCGCCGGTGCGGTGAAAGCCAAAGGGGGCCGTCGGTCGGCGACCTCGGACTGGATGGAACTTGAGCAGCAGCGTGGGATTTCGATCACGTCGACGGTGCTGCAATTCCCGTATCGGGATCGGGTGCTGAACCTGCTGGATACCCCCGGCCACCGCGACTTTTCTGAAGACACGTACCGGGTGCTGGCCGCGACCGATGCCGCCATCATGGTGCTGGACGGGTCGAAAGGTATTGAGAGCCAGACCCGCAAACTGTTCGAAGTGTGCCGGGATCGCGAAATCCCGATCGTGACGTTCATCAACAAATGGGACCGGCCTAGTCGTGACCCGCTGGAGTTGCTCGACGAGATCGAAGAGCAGCTGATTCTTGAGCCGGTGCCGATCAGTTGGCCGGTTGGTGAAGGTGACCGGTTCCGGGGGTTGATCGATCGGCGTTCCGGTGACTTTGTGCGCTACACCCGCACGGTTGGTGGTGCGTCGGAGGCTCCCGAAGAGCTGGTTGACCACGCCCGGGCTGCGACCGAAGAAGGCGACCTCTGGCTCGATGCCCAGGAAGGCATCGAGCTACTTGATGTCAGCGAACGAGTTTTTGATCAGAAACGGTTCGAGTCGGGTGAGCTGTCGCCGGTGTTTTTTGGTTCGGCGCTCACGAACTTCGGGGTGCGGATGATCCTTGACGCGATGGTGGATCTGGTGCCGTCGCCGTCGCCGCGTCTGGATCGGGACGGGAACCCTCGGGCGCTTGAGAAGCCGTTCTCCGGGATCGTGTTCAAGGTGCAGGCCAACATGGATAAGGCCCACCGTGACCGGATCGCGTTTCTGCGGGTGTGTTCAGGCCAGTTCGACCGCGGCATGGTGGTGACCCACGAACCGACCGGCAAACCGTTCGCGACCAAATACGCCCATTCGGTGTCGGGTCAGGAGCGTGAAACGGTTGAGCAGGCGTTCCCGGGCGATGTGATCGGGTTGGTGAACGCCACCAGTTTTCGGGTTGGCGACGCCGTGTTTGTGGACGAACCGGTGCAGTGGCCGTTGGTCCCGTCGTTCGCACCGTCTCATTTTCGGGTGGCCCGCACGTTGGATACGTCCAAGGCCAAACAGTTCCGTTCGGGGATCAGCCAGTTGGACGAGGAAGGGGTGGTGCAGGTGCTGCGCGAACCCGATTTCGGGGATCAAGCCCCGATCCTCGCCGCGGTTGGTCCGTTGCAGTTCGAAGTGGTGCAGCATCGGCTCGAAAACGAGTTCGGTGCGCCGGTGGAGTTGGTGCCGTGTTCGTGGACGACGGCTCGCATCACCGATCAGGCTTCGGCTTTGGCGCTGCGCGGGATGAGCGGGGTGACGGTGGCGCACCGTTCTGACGGCGAACTGCTGGCCCTGTTTGAGTCGCCGTACTGGTTGCAGCGGTTGGAAGCCGACCAACCCGAACTGACCTTGACCAAGCTGATCGCCGAAGGCGAAGGGTGATGATGGCCGCCGGGGTGATGCAGGCCGTCGCGGCTCAGGTAGCGGCGCTGACGCAGGCGACGGGCGACTCGACCGAAACCGCCGCGGCCGGCACCGAAACGTTCGGGTTGGTGGCGTTTGTGGCCGTCGGGGTGCTGGCCGTGATCGCCGCTCGAACGTTCCGCAAGCGAAAAGGCTAAGGTTCGGTTCGTGAAGATCATCTACGACCGTTCGGCCTGCCAAGGCCACAATCGCTGCTACATGCTGGCCCCTGAACTGTTCGATACGGACGAAGAGGGCTACGCGATCCCGTTGCTTGACGGTGACGTGCCCGCCGAACTCGAACAAAAAGCCCGTCTGGCGGCCGATAACTGCCCCGAGTTCGCGATCACCATCGAGGAGTAGGCACCGCTCGATGGGTATCCACAAGTTTGAGAGCACCGAGGCGTTCATCGCCTTCGATCTGGACGGCGCGGGCGTGTCGTCGGGGCCGGTTCGATGGGCCCGCAAAGTGTTGCAGGGTGGGGCTTCGGATCTGGCCCGTTCACAGACGTACACGTTCGCGTCGCTGGGAATGCAGCGAGGTGGCGCGTCGGCGGGCATTTCTGCCGAATGGCCGGATCGGGAGGCTGCCTTGGAGGCGTTCCGTACCGAGGTTGCGTCGATGGTGGAGGCGGGAACGTTTCTGCCGGACGCCGCCAAAGGGGTTGAAGACGACGATCTGGCCGGGTTGCACCAGTGGGATCAGCGAGACACGGCTCGGTTTGGGGCGTTCGCGGCGCGTTGCGATGGCCTTTCTGCGGCGGTCACCGCCGACCGGACGGTTGGTTTGGACGGGCGCACCGTCGCGATCGAAGGTTTGTCACCGGTCGGTTGCTGGTTGGCTGAGCAGGTTGTGGAACGCGGAGCCCGGGTGGTTGCCGTGTCGACCGCGACCGGGACGGCCGTGAACCCGGAAGGTTTTGATGTCGCCGCGTTGCGCGCGGCGTTTGCCGCCGAGGGCGCGGAGTGCGTGAACCAGTTTGGTGATCCGTTCGCCGCCAACGCCGTGTTTGAACAAGGGGCTGCGGTGGTGTTTGCCGGTTCCGGGATGGGTGTGGTCGATCATGACGTGGCCGACAAACTCGCTGGCAGCGCCGCACTGGTTGCTTCGGGCCGGCTCCATCTCACCGCTCGCGGTTTGGCGGTGCTGCGGCGTGCCGGGGTAGCCGCTCCAGCCGATTTCGTTTCGTTGGCGGGAAGCACGATCGCCGCGTGGGGCGACCCGAGCCGTTCCGACGATGAGGTGTTGGCTGATGTGGCCGACACCGTCACCGCGATCAACGAAGAATCCAGCCACGAAACCGACGGTCCGCTGCTCGGGGCTTGCTACCGGGCAGAGTCGTTCCTGTCGACCTGGCAGGAACGTCTGCCGTTCGGCCGACCGCTCGCGCCCTAACCTTGGCGCGCCGACTCCCCTCGCGGGGGTGGTTTAGGACGGACCGCTGAAGTTAAAGCTGTGGTCTTCTTCCCACAGAGAAGTGAGCGCCGGGTCGGCGTACGAGTTTGGTTCGAGCGGCACTTCGAGGCCGTCGTAGGAACCGCATTCGGCGCGTCCCACCACCATCCAATGCACCTCGTCGGGGCCGTCGGCGAGCCGCAACGTGCGCTGGCTCTGGTACATCCCGGCCAGCGGGGTCCACTGGCTGACGCCGGTTGCGCCGTGCATCTGAATGGCTTGATCGATGATCTGGCAGACCCGTTCTGGGACCAGCGCTTTGACCGCCGAGATCCAAACCCGAGCTTCGGCGTTGCCGAGCGAGTCCATTGCTTTGGCAGCCCGCAGCACCATCATCCGCATCGCTTCGATCTCGGTTCGGGCCCGAGCGATGATCTCCATGTTGCCCCCGAGCCGGACCAGAGGTTTGCCGAACGCTTCTCGGGTCATGCCTCGGCGAACCATCAGGTCGAGGGCTTTCTCGGCGGCGCCAATCGACCGCATGCAGTGATGGATGCGGCCCGGGCCGAGCCGAAGCTGGCTGATCTCAAACCCTCGACCCTCACCCAGCAGAATGTTTTCCGCCGGGACCCGCACGTCGGTGAACCGAATGTGCATGTGGCCGTGGGGGGCGTCATCCTGACCAAAGACGTGCATCGGTCCGAGGACCTCCACGCCAGGGGTTTCCATCGGGACCAGGATCTGTGACTGCTTGCGATGCGGCGGGCCGTCCGGGTTGGTCTGGCACATCAAGATCATGATCTTGCAGCGAGGATCACCAGCGCCGGAGATGTAGAACTTTTCGCCGTTGATGACGTATTCGTCGCCGTCACGAACCGCTTCGGTGCGAATGTTCTTGGCGTCAGAACTCGGTAGCCCCGGTTCGGTCATGGCGTAACAGCTGCGAATCTTGCCGTCGAGCAGCGGTTGGAGCCACTCGGCTTTTTGCTCGGGGGTACCGACCCGTTCCAGCACTTCCATGTTGCCGGTGTCGGGGGCCGAACAGTTGAGCGACTCCGACCCGAGCGGATACTTGCCGAGTTCGACCGCAAGGTAGGCGTAGTCGAGGTTAGACAGGCCCTGGCCGGTTTCGGGCAGGAAGAAGTTCCAGAGACCTTCGGCTTTGGCCTGATCCTTGGCCCCTTCAAGCAACGCGAGTTGTTCGTCGGTGTAGCTCCAACGGTTGTTCGGATCGGCGGCCTTGAAGAACGCCTTCTGCATCGGATCAACAACCCGCTCCAGGAAGTCAATGACCTTGTCGTAGAACGGACGAGCAGACTCAGACATCCGCAGGTCGAAATCGTCGGGCGAGCTCTTCAAACCGCTAGGCATGTGGTTTCCTCCGTTGCGTCGCCCTCATGGTCGCACGCGCCCTCCAGATTGACACAACCGCCACAGATCGTGCTGATCGGGGCCGAACCCGGGTAGAGGTCTCAGCCGGAACCGGTAGCATTGTGGCTTCTCGGGGCTGTAGCTCAGTTGGCTAGAGCACCTGCTTTGCAAGCAGGGGGTC
>JAFMKU010000118.1 GCA_017852795.1 Candidatus Neomicrothrix sp. | reverse complement strand
CGTGATTCACGGGTGTCTGATGTGGCGTTGGCCCGCGCTTTGGGCGGGCTGGATGTCGATAACCGGTTGATGGCCGCAATGTTGGGTGTCGATGAGACTGAGGCGGCGGCTTTGGCACGGTTCGCCGAGTTGACCCGTCAAGACAAGTTGGCGGCTGATCAGCGTGTCTACGACCGCAATCAGGATGAACGTCAGGAGCGGCTGGACAGGGTGAACAGCATTGTGGCGGCGATTGGTGATCAGTTGGATCCCGCGTCGATTCTTGAGTTGTACACAAAGGCGGGTGTGTGATGGCCGAGCCGTTTGGCCGGGGGTCTACTGGTCCCGGCAATCTCAACTACATGCAGGATCTGATTGACGGATTCGGGAACCTGCCGTTGGGCTACGCCCAAGGCGCGTTCACTTTGCAGGATTTGGCCGACTACGTGTTCCCGGCGGCTTACGAGAAGATTGATACGTCGACGTTCAACCCTGAGGCAACGGCGGCCCTGTTGGATCAGATCATGTTGCAGGCCACTGGTTCTGAAGAGTCGAAGATTTACGTGCAGGCCAAGCAACTTGTTGCGGATGTTGCGGCAGGTACGGTCGATCCGGATTTGGCGGCTAGCACATTGCTGTTGACTGAGGAGGGTCAGCAGTTGTCGATGATGAACCCGGCTTTGGGTGATGTGCTGAGCGGCGTGATGGCGTCTGCCCGCAAGATGGGTGAAGACACACGGGCTTTGCAGACTGGTGATGTTGTCCAGTTTGACGACGGTTTTTACCGTCGTCGGACGGACAAGGAACGTAACGATCTGTTGGCGGATGTCGGGTTGGACAACGCGTTGTCGAATCCGGATCTGTATGGCTTTGAGAAACGGCAACGTGAGTTGTCGGGTGTTGACCGGTTCATTGACCGGTTCGCGGCTCAGGAGGCGGACGCGACGCTTCAGGGGGGTAATGCGGCGAAGCGTTTGGCTGAGGCTGAGAGTGTGATGGCGGCGTTTCTTGATCAGCAGGAGGCGGAGCGTGCGGGTCGTCCCGGTTCGCGTACCGCGACCGGGGCGCGTCGTCCTGTGCAGAACGCAGGTGTTGCGTCGGCCCGTAATTTTGATGCCGGTGTGCCTGTTTCCAGTGTGATCCCTGACGATCTGCCTGATTGGCTTGTGGAGGCTGGTGGGCCGAGGCTGTCAGGCAGTCAGATGGTTCCTGCACCAATGAATCCGGTGTCGGCTGGGTCGCGTTCTGCATCTGCGAATAACAGGGGGCGTACGGTTACGTCTCCCCCGCCGTACACGGATGCTGATCTTCGCCAGTTGCGTGACGAAGCACGCGATCTGGAGAACCGTCAGAAGATGGCGAAGGCACAGCGCGAACAGCAGGAGATGGTTCGTGCGGCGTTGGAAATGAATCAGGGCCGTTATCAGGCTCCTGCTCAACGTCTGTTGACTGACGGGTTGGCGCAGATGGGTGCGTCTGTTGCTGGTGTTCCGAAGGTGTCGAAGCCGAAGATTCGTCTGACTCCTGAGCAGATTGACGCGATTCTTCGCTGATCATGGGTGCTTTTGCTGACAACCTGCTGAGGGGCATCGGGCAGAACTCCGGGTCGGTGACCCGGGGTTTGACGGCACCGTCGTTTCGCGCTTCGACTGGTGCTGGTAGCGCGGCGACTGGTTCTGGCGGGTCTGCTGTTGGGACGGTGGTTCGCGGCCTGTTGAAGCCGTTGGAGATCATCGACATTCCAAGGCGTGCTGTGATCTCTGGTTTGCGTGAACTGAGGGACGCCACCGATAACAATCCGGATACACAGGCGTCGTTCTCTGATTTCTATGAGCAGGCGGGTGATCCGACGTACGGGTTTGGTACGGCGTTTCCGGATCCGACTGGCAACAAGTGGATCAATCGTGCGATCGGGTTTGTGGGCGATGTTGCGTTGGATCCGTTGACGTATGTGACGTTGGGTGCTGGCAGGTTTGCGGGCATGGCGGGCCGTGCGGCCGCAGGCACTGACCTGTTGAAGGCCGCTACTGCTGTTGGCAGGGTTGATGAGGCTCGCCCGTTGATCCGGGCTGTCGGCCAGCGTGGCGTCACAGGCTTGTCCCGTCAGCAACGTGAGTTGTACGACGAACTGATTCGTTACGGGCGGATTGGGACAGGTGGCGAGGGAAGCCAGATTGGTCAGGCCGGTTTGCGTCTGAATGTTCCTTTCACCTCTCGTCAGTCTGGTGCGATTCCGGGTACCCGCCGTGTCGCTGAGGCGATCGGCGGGAATCTTGCCGGGGTTCGTCAGGCGGCGGCTGGTACGCGTACTGGTGCGCGTGTGCGCGCCCGTGTGACTCCAGAGCAGTTGCGTCCGCTGTACGACAATTTGGCGACTGGTGGCGGGAACGAAGATGTTCTCCAGCAGTTGGCGGTGGCGTCGTCGCGGCGGGGCGAGGAAGCGGCTCGTCGTGCGGTTGAGGGCCAGTTGTTGCCTCAGGCGGATGAGATTGCGAAGGAGGGCAAGCGGGAAGGTTTGTCTGGTCAGGAGTTGACCCGCCGTTTGGAGAATCGTTCGTCTGTGAACCCTGAGGGTGCGGATGGCAGGGCGGCCACGTTCCTGAATGAGAACTTTGCTTTGGTTGAGGATGCGGCTGACGGTTCGCGGGCGAACTATGCGCCGTGGATGCGGACCGATGAAGGCCGCCAGTTGGGTCGTGATGTTGACGATCTGGGCGCGACAATTGGTGTTGTCGACGAGTTGACTCCTGAAGGGATTGTGTTGCGTCGTGAGGCGTTCCGTCCCGGTCAGAGGTTGGAACGCAACGGTGTGACGTATGTGTTGCCGGAGCAGGTGACGGTCGACGTTGTGAATGATGCGATGAAGACGTTGTACCCGGAGTTGGGTGGGGCGAACTTCTTGATTGATGACGGCTATGAACTGTTGAACCGGTGGACGCGTGCGGCGGCCGCGCAACGTGGTATTCAGGCGTTTGCCGATTCGATGGTTGAGTTCGGTATTGCCAGTCCGCGTGAGGCGCGGACGTTGGCTCTTCAGTTTGCTGAGGGGGCGCGTGCCGGGGCTGTGGGTTCTGCGGCCCGTCAGGCTCCGGACATTGTTTCGGCCCGTCAAACGGCCCTAGAGGGGGCACAGCAGGCGTCTGCAGAGTCGTACGACCAGTTGTCTGGGCGTGTGGCGGAGCAGATTGATCGGGGTCGTCGTGCGGCCGCCCAGTTGGGTGGCCGTGCAGAGCGTCGCATGGACGACATTTACCGTCGCATGGAACGCCAGATTGACGCGCTGGATAAACGGATTGCAGACACAGGTCGGCGTGCCACTGGTGTTGATGATGCTGTTGCCGCCGGTTCTGCAACTCCGCAGGAGGCGGGGTTCTTGCGTTCGATCTATGAGCGTGAGATCCGTGATCTTGAGGATCTGAAGGCTGGTGTTGGGGATCCTGCAACGGATGAAGTGATTGATGGTTTGTTGTCGGAGTCGCGCAGGTTGGCCGCTCAGGTTGATGCTTTGACGCGTGGTGCCGACGAGTTGGGCAGGTCGCTTGACGCTGTGTCTTCTGGTGCCGTAACCGATGCGGCTCTTCAAGGGAATCAGCGGACTGGTCCGGCGGCGCGTCGTTTGGACGCGGCTCGCCGGTCGGAACAGCAGGCACAGCAAAGTTTGGATGCCGCTAAGGCTGAAGGGTTCTTGTCGGACTTTGATCCGGCGACTGCCGAGTTGTCGTTGCGTCAGA
>JAFMKU010000041.1 GCA_017852795.1 Candidatus Neomicrothrix sp. | reverse complement strand
ACGGAAGCGTGTCAACGGATCGGTTCGTGAGCTTTGGGTAACCGGCTCGAGCCAGCGCCGCACCCATGAACGACAGGTCGTAGCGCACGTTGTGACCGACAAGGACGCTGTTGGGGCCAACAAAGTCAAGAAACGAACCGAGCACCTCATTGATGGCAGGGGCCCGCACCACCATGGCGTCGGTGATGCCGGTCAGCACCGTGATTTCGGGTGGGATCGCCTGCCCAGGATTGACCAACGTCTGGTAGGTGCCGATGCACTCTCCGGCCCGAAGCTTTACCGCCCCGATTTCGGTAATTGCCCCTTCGGAGGCTTTTCCACCGGTGGTTTCAACGTCAAACACGACAAACGTGACGTCGTGGAGTGGACTCCCGAGATCATCAAGGGTTCGTTGCTGAACGAGCATCGAATCGGACATGAGATCAACGGTAGCAGAGCAGTGTGACGGACGAACGGGTGTTCGCCCGCTGGGGGGAATGTCACACCCGGTTTCTACTGTTTGGTTCATGACCTCAACGCACCCTGCTTCCTCCCGGCGTCGACACCTTCGACTGGTGGCAACGCCGTCCACCGAAACCACACCCGCTGTCACGATTGATTGCGAGGCGTGCGCTGTGCAATACAGCGATGCCTGCGATGACTGCATCGTGAGCTATCTGGTGAGCCACGATCAGGGTTCGCCGGTGATCCTCAACCACGATGAGAAACATGCGGTGGACTTGCTCGCCGATGCCGGACTGGTCCCACCGTCAAGATTTGAGTTCCGACCTCGGTTGGCGTGACAGCTCAGCGTTTCAGACGAGGCGACTGGCCGAACAGGTCACCGTCGGAGATCCCTGCTGGCCCCTTGTTTAGGTTTGAGAAATGGCGCGGTGGTGTTCTGTGAGCATCGGGTTCCGTGTGAGGATGGAAGCCGTGACACCGTCGCTTCTCCACCTTCGAGAACTCGGAATTGGCGCCGGGTTGTGCTCGGTTGGGGCAACCTCAGCAGAACCTTTCCCCGAAGTGCGTGCCGAACTCGAACGACGGCAGACCGAAGGACTGCATGGCGGGATGCAGTTCACCTTCAGAAACCCGGCCCGTTCCACCGATATTCGACAAACACTTCCCACCGCGTCGTCGCTGATCGTCGGGGCCTACGACTATCAGCGTGAAGTTCCCGAACGTCCCACCGGCACCATCACCGGCCGGGTCGCGGCTTACTCGTGGGAGGACTACTACCAACTCTTGCGCAACGGTCTCGAACCGATCGCGGCGGCGTTGCGTGAAGCTGGCCACCGAGCCATCGTCGTCGCTGACCAAAACAATCTGGTCGATCGGGCTGCGGCCCACCGGGCCGGTCTTGGCTGGTGGGGGAAAAGCAGCAACCTGTTGCTCCCTGAAGTTGGTTCGCTGGTGGTGCTCGGTGCGGTGGTCACCGATGCGGTGATTGAACCCGACCATGAGCAACCGGTCGGGGACGGATGCGGGAGTTGTACCCAGTGCCTGAGCGGGTGCCCGACCGGGGCCATCATCGAACCCGGAGTGATCGACGCTCGGCGTTGCCTCGCCTGGCTGGTGCAAGCCGAAGGGATGTTCCCGAAACAGTTTCGGCGGTCTCTCGGCGACCGCCTTTATGGCTGCGACGAATGCCAAGACGTCTGTCCACCAAACCGTATTCGTCAGCGTCGCCCCGCCGCGACTGGTGCCGATCAGGCATGGATCGACGTTCTCGAATTGCTCGCCGCCGACGACGCGGCCCTGCTTGCGCGCCTCGGGCGCTGGTACATCCCCAATCGCGACCCGGACTACCTGCGTCGCAACGCCCTGCTGGTGCTCGGCAACGCTGCCGAACCAACCGCTCAGGTGGTCGCAACCGTGGAGCGCTACCTCCAGCATCCCAACTCGATGCTTCGCGCCCACGCCGTTTGGGTAGCCAAGGAGTTGGGTATCGAACTTCCGGAAACGCTCAACGAAGATCCATCGCCCGAGGTTCGCAACGAACTGGTCGAGGCGTAAGGTCGGCATCGTGGTTCGACACCTGCTCGTCACGAACGACTTCCCGCCCAAGGTCGGGGGAATCCAGAATTATCTCTGGGAACTGTGGCGTCGCCTTCCCGCTGATGACGTCGTCGTCTACACCACCCCGCACGCCGAATCGGCAGCGTTTGACGCCGCGCAGGACTACACAGTGTTGCGCAGCCGTGAACCTTGGCTGCTACCTCACCCTTGGCTCGTTCGGCGCATCAACCGACTGGTCGAAGAACACGACGTTGATTTAGTTGTTCTAGACCCGGCAGTCCCCGTCGGCCTGGTTGGCCCTCACCTGAACCGCCCCTATGCGGTGGTGCTGCACGGTGCCGAAGTGACCATTCCCGGGCGGCTTCCCGGCACCCGCCAACTGCTCAAACGGGTGCTCGGCGGCGCCGTCGGGGTGATTGCTGCCGGTGGCTACCCCGCAGCCGAAGCCCAACGAGCGTTAGGCCGACCCTTGCCACCGTGCACCATCATTGCTCCCGGGGTTGACGGGGCACGGTTCCAACCTCAAGACGCGACTGCGGTGGCTGCCACCCGGCACCGCCTGGGTCTACCGGAAGATGCCCCGTTGGTGGTGAGCGTTTCGCGCCTCGTTCCCCGCAAAGGAATGGACACCTTGATCAACGCGGCGAGCAAACTCGAGACCCGGCACCCTGAAGTGTTGGTGGCGATCGCTGGAAGCGGGCGAGACAGCAAGCGATTGCAGCGACTCATCGACAAACAGCAGGCACCGGTCCGGTTGCTGGGCCGGTTAAGCGAAAACGACCTGATCGACTTGTACGCCGCGGCTGACGTGTTCACCATGATGTGCCGAAAGCGCTGGGCGGGCCTTGAACAAGAAGGGTTCGGGATCGTGTTTTTGGAAGCCGCAGCGTCCGGGGTCGCGCAGGTGGCCGGCCGTAGCGGCGGTGCTCACGAAGCCGTCGAACACAACCAGACCGGCCTAGTTGTCGATAATCCCGGCAACGTGACCGACGTGGTGGACGCCCTCGACACCCTGCTTGCGGACCATCCTCGTCGGCAGGCAATGGGGGTTGCGGCCCGACAGCGGGCAGTTGAGCAGTTCGATTACGACACGCTTGCCGGTCAACTCGGTGCCGCGCTCACTGCCATGGGTGAAAGCGGATCATGACTAATCCGGGAAAGGTAATCATCGATACCTCGTGGGTCCTGACCGCAAGTTTCGTGGTAACCGCGACGGCAGCCGCTGCGAATCCGTCCTGGTTTGCCTGGCCGGCGCTGATCGTCGCTCTTGGCCTGTTTGGTATCGGAAGCGTGACCATGCTTTGGGGCTTCTGGGGAGCCGTGCAGCGAAGTCGACACGAAGTGATCTCGGTCGCGGGTCTGTACTTCGGGGCCGGAAGCGCACCGCGGGACGTACGAGTCCAACTGCTCGGCGCAACCGTCGTTCAGCTAGTGGTCAGCATCACTACTGCGCTGATACGACCCTTCACCTCACTCGCATTCGGTACCCTGGTGCCGATTTGCGGGTTGGGACTGATGGGGTTGTGGGCGGCTCGCCACGGAACGTTCCCTCGCAGACATGGTCCGGGTGCCGCAGGCACCTCCAACTAGTTGTTATCGTCCTGAGGGGATCTCACGAAGGGCCGGAAAAACCATGGTTGATCAGACAACAGAGCGGACCATTGTCGCTGCCTCACCGGAACGCTGTTTCGCTCGCGCCATCGACTTTGAGCAGTACCCAAGTTGGGCGACTGATGTGAAGCTCGCCGAGGTACTCACCCGCGATGACCAAGGCCGGGCGGTTGACGTTGAATATCGGGCGGCGGCCATGGGCCGGTCCACCACCTACACCCTTCGTTACTACTACGGAGACAGCCCAAAACGGTTGGCGTGGCGTCTCCAAGCCGGTGATATCACCCGGCGACTCGATGGCGAATACGAGTTTCTCGAAGTAGCCGGTGATCCAAACTCAACCGAAGTCGTTTATCACCTTGCGGTTGACCTTTCCGTTCCGCTTCCCGGCTTCGTCAAACGTCGGGCCGAGGCACGGATCGTCCGCACCGCGCTCAGCGATTTCACCCGGCATGTTGAGCAGAGCGCCTGAATGGGCTGATGGAGTTTCGCCGGATTACGGGTCTTCCTCCCTACGTCTTCACCATCATTGACTCGCTCAAGGTCGAAGCCCGCCGCAACGGCGAGGACGTCATCGACCTCGGTTTCGGAAATCCTGACCTTCCCTCGCCGGACATCGCGGTCGAAAAGCTGATCGAAGCCGCACAGAACCCTCGCAATCATCGTTACTCGTCGAGTCGGGGCCTACCCAAACTTCGTGAAGCGTTCGCGGCGTTGTATCAACGCCGGTTCGGGGTTGATCTTGATCCCGAAACCGAAGTCATCAACACCATCGGAGCCAAAGAAGGGCTTTCCCACCTGATGTGGGTGCTGCTGCAGGCCGGAGATTCGGTGCTGGTACCGGCCCCGTCGTACCCGATCCATCTCTTCGCCCCGTTGTTCGCGGGAGCCAACGTCCGAGAAATGCCGCTCACTGCCGATCAAGACAGCTTCTTCGAGACGCTCAAAGAACGGTTCCAGTACTCGTGGCCTCGTCCCCGGGTCATCGTGCTGTCGTTTCCCCACAACCCGACGACCATGTGCGTCGACGCCGATTTCATGCAGCGGGTTGTGGACTTCGCACGGGAACAAGAAGTGGTCGTTGTCCACGACCTGGCCTACGCCGACCTCGGATTTGACGGTTACCTGCCACCATCGATACTGCAAGCCGACGGTGCCAAAGACGTCGCGGTGGAGTTGTATTCGATGACCAAATCCTTTTCGATGGCGGGATGGCGGGTCGCGTTCATGGCTGGCAACCCGGCCATTGTCGGCGCGCTCGCCAAGCTCAAGTCCTACTTGGATTATGGAACGTTCCAGCCGGTGCAGATCGCGGCGACGGTCACCATGAACGAAGCGCAGGACTATCCAGCGGAAGCCTGTGCGGTGTACGAAACCCGACGCAACGCACTCTGTGATGGTCTCGAACGGATCGGTTGGAGTGTGCAACCACCGAAGGGAACGATGTTTACCTGGGCACCGATCCCTGAGCCCTATGCCGACATGGGGTCGGTCGAATTCGCGTCGATGCTGGTGCGAGAAGCCAACGTGGCGGTGTCACCTGGGGTCGGGTTTGGTCCCGGTGGAGAAGGCCATGTGCGCTTCGCGTTGATCGAAAATGAGCAACGGATCAACCAAGCCATCCGCAACCTGCGCTCCACGTTGACCCGGCTAGACGTCTGAGATCGACTCGTCGTCTACTTCCCAACCGCGGCTGCGTTCCACCGCCCGCTGCCACCGTCGGTAATCCTGATCGGCGGACAACCGGTGCGGAGACGGGTCGAAACGGCCGGTCTGGGCCCACATCTCACCGACTTCCGCTGCCGAGGACCAGACCCCTTCGGCGATCCCAGCCAGATAGGCAGAACCCAACGCGGTGGTTTCCGGGATCGCCGACCGGATCACCGGAACACCCAACTGGTCGGCTTGGAGTTGCAGCAGCACGTCCATGACCGACGCACCGCCGTCTACTCGCAGGTCGACGACCCGGTTGCTGCTTGCCCCCGCCATCGCCTCAAGCACGTCGCGGGTTTGAAACACCATCGCCTCAACCGTGGCCCGGGCGATATGGGCACGGGTTGTTCCGCGGGTGATGCCAAGAATCGTTCCGCGAGCCCGCGGATCCCAATACGGCGAACCAAGCCCGGTAAGGGCCGGAACGAAAACCACTCCGTCGCTGGAAGGGACCGACTCGACGAGCGGTCCCACTTCCGCAGCTTCCGCGATGATTTCGAGACCGTCGCGAAGCCACTGGATCGCGGCACCGGTGACAAAAATCGCTCCTTCGTAGGCGTAGGTCGTGGATGCCTGCAAGTCGTTGCTCAACGACCACGCCACCGTGCTGAGCAGACCTTCAACGGGAGGCGGGCAGGTATCACCGACGTTCATCAAGACAAACGACCCGGTTCCGTAAGTGTTTTTGGCCTGGCCCGTCTCGAAACAGGCCTGGCCGAACAGCGCAGCCTGCTGATCACCGACAATTCCGCTGAGTGGGATACCCGCCGGGATCGGCAACCCGTCGATGGTTACACCAAACCGGCCCGATGAGGGCCGCACCTCGGGAAGCGCAGAACGGGGAACACCGAGCAACTCGCAAAGGTCATCGCTCCACGCCAACCGGTTGATGTCGAACAGCAAGGTCCGACTGGCGTTGGTGGTGTCGGTCAGGTGAGCGCCCCCAGTGAGTTTCCAAACCAGCCACGAATCGATCGTGCCCAGCGCCAGATGGTCATCGTTTTGCACCCCGCCTTCGGTCAACAACCACTCCGCTTTAGTGCCCGAGAAGTACGGATCAAGAACGAGTCCGGTCGTTGCCCGGACCAACTCAAGGTGTCCCGCCGCATCGAGTTGTTCGCAGCGAGCCGCGGTTCGGCGGTCCTGCCAGACGATGGCCCGGTAGCGGGGTTCACCGGTGCGTTTGTCCCACGCCACGATCGTCTCCCGCTGGTCGGTCACTCCCAGAGCAGCGATCGGTTCGGTCAGGTGCGCCGATAATTCGGCGAGGGTCTGCAACACGGCCTGCCAGATTTCGTTGGCATCATGCTCGACCCAACCAGGTTGAGGGAAGTGCTGGGTGAACTCGCGGTAGGCAAACCCTCGCGGCTGCC
The DNA here is from genome assembly GCA_017852795.1 of Candidatus Neomicrothrix sp. Lineage (GTDB taxonomy): Bacteria > Actinomycetota > Acidimicrobiia > Acidimicrobiales > Aldehydirespiratoraceae > UBA11606. The sequence goes on along the minus strand of JAFMKU010000041.1, from coordinate 14,758 downwards.
CGAGTTCGTCGATTGCGAACGCCCGGACCCCTGTCGTGCCGGCATCAATGCTGATCACCACTCCCATCCACAGCAACCTAGCCGCCGAGCCCGTCGGTCATCTCACGAGAGCGCCGCTAGCGTCATGGATGTGACGGTTTCAGAACCCAAAACGATCGGTGTGCTCACCGGTGGCGGCGATTGCCCCGGTCTCAACGCGGTCATCCGAGCGGTGGTGCGCCGCGCCGAATGGGGTCTCGGATGGCGGGTCCTTGGGTTCCACGATGGTTGGAACGGACTGCTGCACGACGCTTGGGAAGAGTTGACCGTGGTCGGTTGCCGCGGCATTTTGCCTCGAGGTGGAACGATTCTTGGGACCAGCCGCTATCAGCCGTTCATGTATGACGACGGTATGGAACGGGTCAACGCAACGTTGGAACGTCATCATGTTGATGCGTTGGTGGTGATCGGTGGGGAAGGGACGTTGTCGGCGGCCGCTGCGGTGCATCGTGAAGGTGTTCCGCTGGTCGGCGTTCCAAAAACGATTGACAACGACATTGGGCTGACCGAACGCACCTTTGGTTTCGATACCGCAGTGCAGATCGCGACCGAAGCGATCGACCGACTCCACACCACCGCCGAGTCCCACAACCGGGTCATCGTGGTTGAAGTTATGGGCCGTCACGTCGGCCACATTGCTACTTGGGCCGGGTTGGCTGGTGGGGCGACGGTCACGCTGGTTCCCGAAGAACCGTTCGACATCGCAGACGTTTGTGCCCGCCTCCAACGGCGTCACCAGCGAGGCAAGCTGGCCTCGATTGTGGTGGTCGCCGAAGGCGCTATCCCTAAACCCGGCACGTTGGATCTTCCTGAAGCACCGATCGATGCGTTCGGACACCGGCGCCTCGGTGGGATCTGCAACGTGGTCGCCAACGAGATTGAGTCACGGACCGGATTCGAGACCCGGGTCACGGTTCTGGGGCACGTCCAGCGAGGTGGAACACCAACCGCGTTCGACCGGGCGCTGGCCAGCTGGTACGGGGTTGCGGCCGTGGACGCTCTCGCCGCTGAGGACTACGGGACGATGGTGGCGTTCCAAGCCAACAGCATGGTCCGTGTCCCGTTGGCCGACGCAGTTGCCGAGCTGAAAGTCACCAGTCCCGAGTTGCTGCGGATCGCCCGGACGTTCTTTCCGTAATCAACCGTCCGCTTCAACTTGCGTGGTCTGAGGGGCGACGCTGGACGAGGTAGCGGACGTGGTGGTGGCCGGCACATAATCCGGGTCGTAGCGTTCGAAGTCAGACGTGGATACCACCTGTTTGGTGTCGCCGCCGGCGGTCGGCAGAAACGCCGTTTCGCCATCAATGAGGATACGGACACCGATCGCCTTGGTGAGCGAGGTGGCGGTGTAAACCAGTTGGGCTGCGGCGTCGGCGAGCAGACGGGCTTCCACCGTGATTGGCAAACCTTCGGCGTCCACCGCGACCATGTCGATGATCGCGATTCCGTTCTCGTTGACCGAAGCATTGAGCAGAACAAACTCTCGCAGCGCGTTGCTCCATCCCATCTCTTTCTCGGCGTCTGTGCGGATCTCGGTTCCGAACAGCGTCCCGATTCGCGCCTCAAAGTCCGCGGATTGATCAACGTCTCGACTGGTGGCCATGACGACGCTGCGGTCGGCTACGACTGCGAGGAGATAGATCGTGACCGGCTCGGTGGTTGAGCCGGGCGCCACGGTAACGGTGGGGGTCGTCGCGAGATCACTGCGCAGGACATCGGGGAGTTCGGTTTGAGGGATTACCGATGCCTGATCGTCGACGGGAAGTGAACAGGAAAGAAGCGAGAGTCCGATCATGACCGCGACAACGTGGTTTCGGAGGATGGTCATGCGAGATCCTCGTGGTCTTGAGCTTCGGTGCCGATCGGCAGTGAGACCACGAAACGCGATCCGCTCCGACCGTCGGTGCGATCCTCGGCCCAAACCTGACCACCGTGCAGACGGACATGTTCAGCAACGAGAGCTAAACCCAAACCGGATCCGGTTCCTTGACCGCGCCGTCCCCCTTGGCTCCCTCGAGAGAAACGCTGAAAGATCAGTTCTCGTTCGGTTTCGGCCACACCCGGTCCTTCGTCTTGCACCGTGATCGTGACGATCCCATCGGCCTCGTCGATACCGATCGTGACCGGTTCGCTGCCGTACTTGTTGGCGTTGTCAATCAGGTTGGCGAGCACCTGAGCGAGACGGCGTTTGTCGCCGTTGATAAGCAGATGGTCGTGGCCGTTGGGATCAACCGCGGCCAGAGTGCCAGGAGCCTGTCCGGCTGCTTTGCGAACGAACTCGATGACATCGATCGGTTCAGGGTGAAGCGACGCGGTACCGACGTCGTAACGGCTGATCTCTAGCAGATCCTCGACCAGGCTCGTGAACCGAGTGACGTCATCGGTGAGCAGGTCTAGCGCGGTTTGTGATCGGCCCTCGAGAGCCTCACGGTTGTTGTTGAGTACTTCAATCGAAGCGTTGAGGGTCATCAACGGTGAGCGCAGTTCGTGACTGACCTCCGACGCGAACCGAGCGTCGTGTTCGATGCGTTCTTCCAAGGTTTGGGCCATGCGATTGAAGCTGACCGCGAGAGAAGCCAGGTCAGCATCGGCAGGCGGATCGAGTCGGGCAGTGAGGTCACCGGATGCCAACGCTTCGGCCGCTGAGCGAACGTCAGCGAGCGGGGTGAGGGCCCGACGTGAACCCCACGCTCCAACACCTGCCGACATGATTGCGGCCGCTGCGGCCACACCGATCAAAATGAAGCCCAGAGAATTGAGCGTCTCTTCAAGGTCGCTGGCATCGGCGGCTTCGAAATAGCTGGCGTCCACACCCGGGATCGGGATACCGGTGATGAGCATCGGGGTTCCGTTGATCTTGGCTCGGATGCGTGCCGCATTGCCGTTCTCAACCTGTACCCGAAGCGAAATCGGAACCGCGTCGGATCCGAACGCTTGCGGATTAGAAGCAGCCCATTCGTTGTCAACTCGCAGGAGCGGAAACGAGCGTTCATTGATCGTCAACGAATCGAAGATCAGTTGCACTTCTTGAATGTCGGTTCCTGGCCCCAAGCGGCCCTCAACCCGCTGCGCGTTTCTGACCGCCACCGAAAACGCTTGTGCTTCGCGGTTGGCGAGCAGGTTCTGACGGCTCAGCGTGAGCGTGGCGAGCGCGATGGTGACCGCCAAGATCAGCCCGCCGATGGCGTACACCCCGGCGATCCGAGTACTGAGACCAAGCCCGGCCCAGGCGCGTCGCATCACGGTTTCCTTACGGCTGCAACTTGTAGCCGAGCCCTCGAACCGTCACCACGTAGCGCGGCGATGTCGGGTCGGGTTCGATTTTGGTCCGGAGCCGGCGGACGTGGACGTCAACGAGGCGTCCGTCGCCGAAATAGTCGTGACCCCAAACCTGTTCGAGCAGCGCCTCCCGGCTAAAGACCCGCCCCGGTTTGTTCCCAAGCTCGACCAGTAGTCGGAACTCGGTTTTGGTCAGGTGCACTTCGCTTCCGGCCAGGTGAACGGTGCCTTCCGCAGGGCTGATCTGAAGATCGCCGAACTCCATCTTCTCGGTACCGGTTTCGACACTGCGGGCCCGGCGTAGAAGGGCCCGGATTCGAGCGGAGAGTTCTTTGGGAGCGAACGGTTTGGTCAGGTAATCGTCGGCGCCCGCCTCAAGACCGGCAACGACGTCGTGGGTGTCGTTACGAGCGGTAACCATCACGATCGGAACGTCGCTGATCTTGCGTATCGAACGGCACACTTCGAACCCGTCGATGCCGGGAAGCATGATGTCGATGAGGACCACATCGGATGGTTCTCGGGTGAACACGGTCAAAGCATCCTCGCCGTTGTCCGTTTCGTCGACTTCCCATCCTTCGTCTTCTAAGGCCAGTCGCACCGCGGTGCGGATTCGTTCGTCGTCTTCAACGGTGAGGATTCGAGTTCCCATACGTCTGATGCTCGCAGATTGTCGGTGGATAGTGGTGAGGTTTTGCGGATTCGTTATCGAGAACGGCCAAGAATGGTCAGGAGCGCATCGACCACTTCAGGTGATGCTGCGACGAACGGCCCGTTATCGGCCCGAAGATCAACCGTGATCCCGCCAGCTTCACGTACTATCAGCGCTCCGGCGGCAATGTCCCAATCTTTGAGTTCGCGTTCGTAGTAGGCATCAACCCGGCCCGCGGCCACCGCGCAGCAATCAAGTGCTGCGCCACCAAAGCGTCGAATGTCGGCAACTTCGGGTAGCACTGCGGTAAGGAGCGCGGCCTGCTCGGCTCGCACCTCGGGCTGGTAGCTGAAACCGGTAGCGACGATGGCCTGAGCGAGCCTCGACGGTGCGCTCACCGAGAGACGTTGACCGTTGCAGAAAGCGCCGCCACCCAAGGTGGCTTCGAACCATTCGTTACGGATTGGGTCGACCACCAGAGCTGCGAGCTCTTCACCTTCGGCCCGAGCGGCGATGGAAATCGAGTACCCGGGAAGGTCACGTACGAAGTTGGTGGTGCCATCGATCGGGTCGATCACCCATTCGACTCCGCTACGAGAAGCGACGTTCGCCCCTTCCTCACCTACGATCCCGTCGTCGGGACGTTCGCTGGTAAGAACGTCAACCAACGTTGCTTCGATCCAACGGTCCATGGCGGTCACCAGATCAGTGGCGCTGGTTTTGGTTTCGACCGCGAGTTCGGTGGTGAACCGGGCATCGATGAGCGGTTCTACGACTTGGGCCGCGGCGCGGCGGGCCACCTCAAGGAGTTCCTCGGCGCTGGCTGTCATTGCTGTTCAGCTTTCCTCGCGGTTTCCGTGGCTTCCCATTCGCTGAGCGCCCGCAGGGTCAAGACGGCGACAATGGCGACTCCGGCGGCGGCCAGCACCGCGCTCGCGACGCCGACAAGTCCTGCCGTGGTCGCACAACCATCACTGCATTGCAGGTCCATCACGGCGTAGCCGATCAAACCTCCACAGAGGCCAGCCACAACGATGGCGAGCACCGCGGCGATCTGAGCGAACCGAGGGGGTGCTGCGGTTTGCGGTCCGGTGAGTCGACCGGGAGCCGACGTTTTGCGGGGCTCGGCTGGGGACGCTCCGGGTTGCTCTGTCATGTCCGAAACTGTAGCCGGGAAGATTCGCAGCACTCTCGTCGTGTTGGCCTAGAGTTCTCGCTCAATGAGAACGCTGGTGGTGCTGCCGACCTATAACGAGGCAGAAAACATTGAGGACGTGATCGTGCGGGTGCGATCCGCGGTTCCGGACGCCAGCATTCTTGTCGTTGACGACTCAAGTCCGGACGGAACCGCGGAGATCGTTGAAGAACTGGCTGGTCGTCTCGAAGGGATCTCGGTCCTGCGTCGCCCGCAGAAGTCTGGCCTTGGACCCGCTTACCGGGCCGGTTTCGCTCACGGACGCGAGCAGGGGTTTGAGGTGATGGTCGAGATGGACTCGGACTTGTCGCACGACCCCAACGACCTCCCACGCCTCCTCGCGGCGGTCGCCGACGGCGCAGACCTGTCGCTGGGGAGCCGTTACGTTCCCGGCGGGAGCATCCCCGACTGGCCTTGGTACCGCCGGGCTTTGTCGATCGGGGGAAATCGGTTCGCAGCGATTGTGCTTGGGATCCACGTGACCGATTCGACCAGTGGCTTTCGGGCCTACCGGGAAGGTGCGTTCACGCTGATCGGGATTGAGGACGTCTCCGCCGACGGTTACGGCTTCCAGATCGAAATGACCTACCGGCTGTTGCAGGCGGGAGGTCAGGTCACGGAGGTTCCGATCTCGTTCACCGACCGGGTGCGAGGCGAATCGAAGATGTCGTGGCGGATCATCGGTGAAGCAGCCCGACTCGTACTTCGCTGGGGTTTTCGTGATCGGGTGGTGGGCCCGCTGCGAAGGCTCAAACCAGGCGCCTGACCACCGCTTCGTTCCCACACCGTTCAACCATCTGTCATGCTTGGCGGATGCGACGCTGGCAGGTAGCAGGCGGTCTGGTGACCGACGAGCAGGGATTGTTGCTGGTAGCTAACCGTCGACGCAACGGGCGAGTCGATTGGTCGACCCCCGGGGGAGTAGTGGACGACGGCGAGACACCACTGGTGGCGTTAAGTCGGGAAGTACGCGAAGAAACCGGGCTGGAAGTCGTTGACTGGCACGCCCTGTGTTGGACGGTCGAGGTGGAGTTCGTAGACCTTGCGATGCTGTTGACCGTCGAGGTGCATCGGGCCGCCGGGTTTACTGGCGATCTCCGGTTCGATGACCCGGACGGGATCGTGCACGACGGAAGGTTTTTTTACCCTGATGAGGTGGCGTCGCGCCTGGTGCAAAGCCCGGACTGGGTAGCCGAACCGCTAGCTGAATGGGTAGCGGCTCCCTGGTCAGAGCCTCGGGCTTTTGCCTTTACGGCCTATGGCACGCAACCCGATTCCCTGCGGGCGGAACGGCGCACGCCATGACACTGGTACAGCCATGACACTGGTACAGCCATGACACTGGTACAACCGTGACCGAACCACTCTTGGAAGGTCAAGCCCCCGACGGAACCCTCGGGTTTTTGCATGTGGACATGGACGCCTTCTTTGCCGCCTGCGAACTGCTTCGCCATCCCGAACTGCGGGAGGAACCGGTGGTGGTCGGTGGCACCGGAGATCGGGGAGTGGTGGCTGCGGCCAGTTACGTGGCCCGAAGCTACGGGATCCGTTCGGCGATGGGGTCAACTCAAGCCCGGCGTCTCTGCCCAAGCGTCGTGTTCCTTCCTGGCGATCACGCCTACTACAGCGCGGTGAGCGCCCGGATCATGGAACTCTTTGGTCAGGTAACGCCGCTGGTGGAACCGCTGTCGCTCGACGAGGCATTTCTCGATGTGCGGGGTGCATTGCGGGGTCAGGATCAGGCGCAGGCGATGGCAGTAGAACTTCGTCGGGTCGTTTTTGAACAGGAAGGGTTGACTTGCTCGGTGGGTGTCGCCACGAACAAGTTCCTCGCCAAGTTGGCGACCGAGCGGGCCAAACCGACCCCGAGTCGGCAGGGGCCGGTGTTTGGGTCGGGGGTGTTTGTGGTTGAGGCTGGAACCGAACTGGCGTTTCTTTCACCGATGCCAGTCCGAGACCTCTGGGGGGTTGGTCCAGCGACAGAGAAGAAACTGTCTCGGATGGGGATCGAAACGGTGGCCGATCTTCGAACGCAACCGGTTGAGCGACTTCGTTCTGGTCTCGGCACTTCCGCCGGTGAGCACCTTCACCAGCTTGCTCACGCCCGTGACCATCGCCCGGTGGTGGCAAACCAACGGGCCAAATCGATCGGCCATGAAGAAACGTTCCGCACCGACCTCCGAGAACCCGCCGCGCTACATCGAGAACTGGTTCGGATGGTTGACGCCGTCGCGAGCCGTCTGCACCGGGCCAAGATCGCCGGGAAAACGGTGACGCTCAAGGTGCGGTTCGCCTCTTTTGAAACGGTGACTCGTTCCGTGACCTTGCCCGAAGTAACGGCCAGTGCTCACGTATTGCGCGAAGCGACCACGCGGCTCCTTAGCGGGGTCGAAACCAGCGAAGGGGTCCGACTGCTTGGGGTGAGCGTCAGTCAGCTGGGGCAACCCGTAGCGCGTCAGCTGAGCCTCGATGAGGTCGGTCGGCGATCAGTGGTCGAAGCCGATGCCATCGTCGAAGCAATTCGCGACCGTTTCGGAAGCCACGCAATCGGGCCCGCCGCACTAACCGACCCGGGGGGTGGTCTCGACCGAAAGGTCGCCGGGCAGCGGTCGTGGGGCCCAGATGACAGTTAGCTTTCCGATCGACTCAGAATCTCCGCGTTGTTGATTGCTGGCCGCTGTGCGAAAATGGCCGAGACCAAGGAGCAGCGGTGCCGCTTTCTGAAGACGAACAACGGATTCTGAGCGAGATAGAGGATCACCTTTACGAAAGTGATCCGGCGCTGGCCCGCGAAGTGGCACAGACCACGATCTACAGCCATGCGTTCCGTCGCCTGAAAATTGCTGCGGTTGGGTTCCTCGCGGGAATGGGAATCATGGTCGGCTTGTTGTCGGTGTCGTTCCTGCTCTCGTTCGTTGGCGTGCTCGCCATGCTGTTCAGCCTGCTGTGGTTCGTCGACAACCTTCGGATCCTTGGTCGGGCTGGACTGGCGGAGATGACCTCCGGAAGTCGGGTCGGACTTTCCGGCGTGTTCGGCGAAGCGGGCGACAAGATGCGTGACCGGTTCCGTCGATCTGACGACGACGTCGCATAGTCCGGACGCCGGTCGAACTCGTGAGCCGAGTCCTGGCAGTCGACATTGGTGGCACCAAACTAGAAGTCGCGGTGGTTGACGACACCGGAAGGTTGAGTTCGCGGCGGCGAGCCGATTCGCGAGGCCTGCAATCGGGGGAAGAACTCTGGGAACGGCTCGCCGCGTTGCTCGATGCGGTCATGGCCGACACGGACCGCGGGTTGTTGCAGGTTGGTGGGGTTGGCTGTGGCGGCCCGATGACCGAAGGCGGCGAGGAAGTTTCACCACTCAACATTGCAGTCTGGAATAGCTTTCCGCTGCGCCGCCGTATCGCCGAACACATCGGACTCCCGGTGTTTGTGGACAACGACGCCAAGGCGTTGGCGCTCGGTGAGGCGTGGAAGGGGAGGGCTCAAGGTGAACGGAACTTCATCGCGTTGGTCGTTTCAACCGGGGTTGGAGGCGGGATCGTGCTGGACGGTCGCCTCCTCGACGGTGCGCAGGGCAACGCCGGCCACATTGGTCATGTGGTGGTCGAACCCGAGGGCACGTCGCTGCCAAACCACGTCCAAGGGGTTTTAGAAGCCGAAGCCAGCGGAACCGCGATTGCTTGGCGAACCGGCCGAGACCCGTCCGAAGTTGACCTCGCGGAACGGCAACGGGTCGGACAGCTTGTGGGACGAGCGGTTGGTTCGGTAGCCAACCTTCTAGACCTTCGTTTGGCAGTCGTCGCCGGATCGGTTGCTTTGGGGTTCGGTGAGGTGTTCTTTGCCGCGGCTCAGGCCGAACTGGACCGGGTGGCGGCGCTGGAACACTCCCGGGGTGCCGTTATCGTCCCGGGAGGACTTGGCGCAGATGGGCCCCTGATTGGGGCCGCCGCGGTGGGGCTCCGAGGACTTGGACACGACGTGGGGGTGCAATGAGTCAGCTTCGAATGGCCCGGGTATTGCTCACCGCGGTGGTTCCTCGACCGCGGTTGTGGGCAACGGCGATCGTTCAGGTTCGACGGTTCGTTCCCGATGCCTGGTGGAAGCGTGCTCCGTTTCTTCCGTTGCCCGACCCGGCGCTGTCGAAATTCCGAAGCGAAACCCAATACGGAGACCCGACAGCGACCGTCACCGTTGATGATCTGGTGGTCTGGTTGGAGTGGTGTCGGGCTGAACGCCGCCGGAGTTGATGAACCGCTCGGGCCGGTTCGTGGTTCAGCGACGTCGCGCCGACGCCGAGTCGCTCCACGAATTTGTGCCACCGATCGTTGCCGAGGCGACCGTGGTGGTAGCGGAGGTCACCGACCGGGCGTTAGTGCTCGGAAGTCGTCAGGCTGCGTCGCTGGTTGATCCTCAACGAGTCGAGCAGGCAGGTTTGCGGGTGGTGCGGCGGCGGAGCGGCGGTGGGATTGTTCTGCTTCGACCCGATGCACAGGTTTGGGTTGATTTCTGGATCCCGGCCGGTGACCGCTGGTGGTCTGACGATGTGGTTGCCGCGGCGCTTCTGGTTGGGGATCTCTGGGCGGAGGTGCTGACATCGTTAGGGGTTCCCTGTCTCAACGTGCATCGCTCGGGATTGCAGGAAACTCCCTGGTCGGATCTGGTCTGTTTCGCCGGTCTTGGCCCGGGGGAAGTGTCCGATGACGGCGGCGTCAAATGGGTTGGTGTCAGCCAACGCCGGACCAGAGAATGGATCCGCTTGCAGACAATGGTGCATCGCCATTGGTCGGCCGAGGAGGCGCTGATGGCGCTCGATTTGTCATCTGCGCAACGGACTGCCGGGGTGCAGGCGTTAGCGACTCAGGTGGGTTCGATCGGCGACGCGGAGGTTGTCCCCGCGTTGCTTGATCATCTCGCCAACTAACCGAACCCACGCAACGAACGACCTAGCGGTTGATGCGTTGGCGTTTGTCGCCTCCGTTCTGGGGCTGGGGCGCGCCGACGCGGCGCGCACCGACGGGGGAACCGGTGAGGAAATAGTTGCCAGAATGGAGAATGGTGGAGTATAGTGGAGCGAAATGGAGGACTAGGGGGAGTCTGGGTGCAGGCGATCCACCTCCAATCGACACACGACTCCGCACACCAAGCGGACCACAACGGAGAGGGGGGACAGCGACATGACACGGTTCGTCGGCAACTTTGAACACAACCTGGACGACAAAGGCCGACTGATTCTCCCGTCCGCTTTCCGAGCCAAGCTGGCCGAAGGGGCGTTCATCACCCCGCTCGACCACTGCCTCGCCATTCTCCCCGCCGACGAATTCGACCGCATGGCCGACCGCCTCGAAGAGCGGGTCGCCTCGGGTGAGGTCGATGTCAACGCCCTCCGCCATTTCGCGAGTCAGGCCGATGAGGTGGTCCCGGACTCGCAAGGGCGGGTTCGGTTGCTGCCTCATCTACGCGAACTCGTCGGCCTCGACCGTCAGGTCATCGTTACTGGCGCTCTCCGCCGTATCGAAGTCTGGAGCCCGGAACGCTGGGACACCCTCGGCACCGCCGGAGCCGAACGCCTCACCGAAGCGATCGAACGGGGCCACGGCCTCGGACCGAGCTAGCCGCATCGACCAACGAGATAGCCCCCGTGTCTTCCCACCAACCCAAACACGAAAGGAACCGCCAGACACCGAAAAGTCAATGTCGAGCATCTGCAGTCTTCCGATTGACAAATGGAAGATCCGTACTCCGCCCGCTGCCATCAGTTCGACCGGGGAGAAATCCCGGCGGACGCTGTCAATCGGGGGACTGTAGATGAGCGACAACGACTCACGTGAGGGAATGGCGATGACCCCCATGTCCGAAACCGCAGCAAGCGAAGCGACAACCCGAGGCACCGCCACCGCTGGCGACCCGGTGGGCCCTCCGCACGTGAACCCTGCGCACGTGAACCCTGCGCAGGTGGGCTTTGCCCACGTCTCGGTCATGGCTGAAGAAGTGACGGCCGTGCTTTCGGTGGTTCCTGATGGTTGGGTGATTGACGCCACCCTCGGTGGCGGTGGCCATGCTCAAGCTCTTTTGAACACCAACCCCGGAATCTCGATTCTGGGACTCGACCAGGACCAGAGTGCGCTTGACGCCGCAGGTCAGCGGCTTGCGTCGGCCGGAACTCGAGTTCAGCTCTGTCACACCCGTTTCGATCAACTCGGTGAGACGGTCAACCGCCTCAACACCCGACCGGTAACCGGTGCGCTGTTTGATCTGGGGGTGAGTTCACCGCAGCTCGATCGCGGGGATCGGGGATTCAGTTTCCGCCATGACGGCCCTCTCGACATGCGGATGGATCAAACGTCGTCCACCACCGCCGCCGATCTGGTCAACACGCTCGACGAGCGGGCCTTGTCGTCGTTGCTGACCCGTCACGCCGACGAACGACACGCTCGGCGTATCGCCCGCGCCATCGTGGCGGCACGACCGATCTCTACCACAGGCCAGTTGGCAGAAATCGTTCGCGACGCGGTGCCGGCCGCGGCGCGACGCAGTGGCGGCCATCCCGCCCGCAAGACGTTCCAGGCGTTGCGCATCGAAGTCAATGAGGAACTCGTGATTCTGGCCGACGCACTCCGTCTGGCCCTTGACCTTCTGGAACCAGGTGGCCGATGCGCGGTGCTGTCGTACCACTCGGGGGAAGACCGGATCGTCAAACAGGTATTTCGCGACGCGTCGGGTGACGCGCCTCGGCCGCGAGCCGACCTTCCGCCCCCTCCGGGCAGTGAAGCGACGGTCAAGCTGCTCTGGCGGGGAGCTGTGCGACCAAGCGAGGACGAAATCGCCAAGAACCCACGGGCTGAAGCGGCACGCTTCCGCGCCGTTGAGAAACTGCAAGGAGCTGCCTGATGGTCGCCACCACACCGCTGGTTCGTCCCCAACAACGCCGGGTCACGACGGCTCCGAACCCTCGGCTACGGGTTGTTGGTGCTGACGACACGATTAGCAGCATTGGACGAATCGGCTCACTCATCGGCGCGATTGCCTTCGTGGGCCTGCTCGGGATTGCCGCGTTGCATGCGGTTCTGGTTCAGACGCAAGCCGAGATTGATGCCCAGCGCAGCGAAAACGCGGTGTTGCAGGAGCAAGTCGACCAGTCGGTCGTGACGTTGGCGTGGATCGATTCGCCGGAAGGTCTCGAAACGTGGGCCCGAGATCATGGCCTGGTTGTGGCCGAAGAGACGCGGCCGCTGGCTCCGGTAAACGAAGGCGCTCTGCCCGCACCGGCATCCGCTAACCCGTTCGGACCAACTTCTGGGGCTGTGGGGTAATGGCTCCTCGCCCGAGCGCCGTTCGTTCTTCCCGATCGCAGAACGGATCGGCGCACGTCCAACGGGGACGTCTGGGCACCCTTGGGGTGGTATTCACTTTGGTCATCGCTGGACTTGGGTTCCGAGTTGCCGACCTGCAGCTCACACCAGACCCGGCCTATGCCGAGCCCATGGGAACCACGGTCCGCCACGATGCGCTCCCGGCTCGTCGGGGCACGGTGGTTGACCGCACTGGTCGTCCGCTCGCTATTTCGCTTCCGAGCGCCACCATCGTTGCCGATCCCCGACTGGTCCCCGCCGAGCGGTTGGATGATGTGGTCGCCACCCTGGGGACCTACCTGAGTACCGACCCGGAAACGATTCGGTCCCGTCTGTCCAGCGATCGCCATTTCGTGTATCTCGAACGTCAAGTAGACCCGACGGTTGGGGATGCCATCATGGAACTCGATCTCCCCGGCGTCTACCTCGAAGCCGAACCGCGCCGCCAATACCCCAACGGGGATTGCACCGGACTGGCGCTGCTGGGCCGGGTCGATATCGACCATCAGGGAATCAGCGGATTAGAAAAGATCTACCAGGACGAACTCACGGGTACTCCAGGAACGCTGATGGTTGAAGTCGGGTTCAACCGTTCGGCAACGATCGCCGGTGGTGAACGGGTCGTGGAACCGGCGATCCCGGGTGTTGATCTTCCGGTGACTCTCGATCGTGACCTGCAATTCAAAGCGCAGGAACTGATGGAAGAAGCGGTGGTCGCCAGCGGTGCGTCGATGGGAACTGCGCTGGTGATGGTCCCTTCCACCGGCGAAATTGTCGCCGCGGTCAGTGTGGAAACAGACCCGGAAACCGGCGAAGTGGCCTGTTCAAGCAACAACCTTCCCTTCACCCACGCCTACGAGCCTGGATCAACGCTCAAGACGGTAACGATGGCGGCAGTACTCGATCAGGGTCTCGCCACACCCAACGAGGAAATCCCGGTCGATCAGTCCCGCACCTGGCCGATTGATCAGGGCCGAGTGTTTACCGCCACCGACTACTTCACCCACGAAGCATTGACCTACACGCCGACCGAAATCCTGGCCCGTTCATCGAACGTTGGGATGACGGTGCTCGCCGATCGGGTGGGGAGCGATTCGCTCTACCAGAGCTTCCTCGATTTCGGTTTGGGTCAGCGAACAGGGATCGCGTTCCCGGGTGAAACCCCGGGGATCGTGAACCCGTTCGAATCGACGCTGGCTCGCCCAACCGCGAGTTACGGCCAGGGAGTGGCGACCACTCCCATTCAGGTGCTGCAGGTCTACAACACCATCGCCAACGGTGGGATCATGGTGGATCCGGTGTTGGTGTCATCAAAGGTCGGAGTGGCTGAGACCCGCCAGGTCGTTTCGGCACAGTCGGCGAATCAGGTAATGGCCATGCTTCGTTCAGTGGTCGACGACGAGTACGGAACCGGCAAGCAGGCGGCGATCCCCGGATACGACGTGGCCGGCAAAACCGGCACGGCCTGGCAGCCGTGTGGCGAGAACGGGGTTGGCTACACCTGTGTCGGTGGTGGCCGTCACTACACCGCCAGCTTCGCTGGTGTGGTCAGCAACGATGACGGACCGCAGTTCACCGTTCTGGTCGTGATCGACAAACCAACCGGCGCGAACTACGCCGGGGGAGCGGTGGCGGCTCCGGTGTTCGCAGAAATCGCCACCTACGCCGCACGGCAACTTCGCGTTCCCGCCACGATGAGCGCCGTGACGACCACTGCAGTCCGTGCCCAACCTGCGGCTTCGCTGGCCGACGAGGGGCCTGCTTCCGAGGTTCCGTGAGATGCGCTGGGTGGAACTGGCGGAAGTGGTGGGTGGCGATATCGATGTCACCGACGCCAGCATCGAAATTTTCGATGTTGAGCACGACTCTCGTCGAGTCCGGCCCGGGGTGCTGTTCGCCTGTATCTCTGGCGCCAACGTCGATGGCCACGACTTTGCTCAGCAGGCGGTAACCGCGGGTGCGTCGGCTCTGCTGGTCGAGCGACGCCTCGATCTCAACGTGCCCCAACTTGTTGTCGACAACGTGCGCGCCGCACTGGGCCCACTTTCGGCAGCGATTCACGGCAACCCTTCTGAGACGCTGCATGTGGTTGGTGTAACCGGCACCAACGGCAAGACCACCACGGTGCGTCTCGTTGCGTCGCTTCTTCGAGCGTTGGGTGAAACGGTCGAAGAGATCGGCACGCTGACCGGTGAACGCACCACTCCCGAAGCTCCAGAGCTTCAACGGCAGTTCGCGAAC
>JAFMKU010000040.1 GCA_017852795.1 Candidatus Neomicrothrix sp. | reverse complement strand
CTCGACATTTCGGCGGCGATCACCGGCCGGGCCCCTGCCGCTGGTCTACATCTTGACGAGAACCGTTACGCCACGATGGTGTTCGACCTTTCACCTGTACCCGCCGAGCTGCTGGCCTGCGACGCGGCCTACCCCACCCTCGGTCACCACATCGGCAAACGGGTGGGCAGCAACATCCCGGTCATCATCGGGGTCACCGAACGGCTGAGCGAAGATCGACTCAAAGCCATCGGTAGTGCCGGAGCCTCGTCGGGTTCGTTGGCGCTGTTTCATGTGGTGGGCTCAACGCCGGAAGCACCCACGCTGGAGGCGGCGCTCGGCGGTCGTGCAGCGGCAGAAACCCATCTGGTCACCGCCGCCGATCTCCGCCGGGCCCGGGACCAACTCACCACCAGCAGCAACCCGCAGCTGGGGGCGATCAGCCTCGGCACCCCCCACTATTCGGTCGATGAATTCGCTCGGGTTGTCGAGTTGCTCGGCTCGCGCCGTATTCACCCCAACGTCAAGGCCTACATCAACACCGGTCGCAGCGTCGCCACCGAACTCAACCTGCGCGGTTGGGATCAACAACTTGCCGACGCCGGGGTGCAGATCGTCACCGATACCTGCACCTACATCACCCCGATCATGGGTGAGGTCACCGGCACCTCCATGACCGACTCCGCTAAATGGGCCTACTACGCGCCTGGCAACCTTGGGCTCGACGTGGTGTTCGGATCGGTTGAAGATTGCATCGAATCGGCGGTCGCAGGCCGAGTGACCCGCAACGAGAAGGTTTGGGGCGATGGCTGAGGCACAACGAGTCGTGGTGGCCGGTTCCTGCGAAGGACCGGTTCTGGTCCTCGATGAATCGCTGAGCTTCTGGGGCGGTTTCGAATACGAAACCGGAACGATCATTGATCAGGCCCATCCGCAAGTCAGCGCCGATCTGGCTGGCAACATCGTGATGATGCCGGTCGGGCGGGGTTCGAGTTCGGCTTCTTCGGTACTGGCCGAAGCCATCCGTCGGGGCACCGCACCCGTGGCGCTGATCCTGCTTGAATCTGACGAAATCGTGGCGCTCGGTGCCATCATCGCCGAGGAAATGTACGGCATCACCATGCCGATCCTGATCGTGGACCGACCGACCTATAACGAGTTGACCAGCGCTAAACGGCTCGCCATCGACCCTGAGGGACGGATCGAAACGAGCGTCGGCTAGTCCTCGGCCAACGCCAAACGAGCCGCAGCCAGATCTTCGAGCGCGGTGCCAGCCGATTTGAACACCGTGATTTCGTCGTCATGGCGTCGGCCGGGGTGTCGGCCGGCTACCAGATCGGCGAGATCAGCGAGCAGGTCCTGCGGAGTCAACACACCCCGTTCCAGTGGTTGGGCAATGTCCCCCGACAGCGACGCATCGTCGACGGTGTCCACAAACACTGAACCGCGACGCATGACTTCATCGTCGGCTTCTCGCATGGCGTAGGTGAAGCCTCCGATCAGATCAAGGTGGCAGCCCGGGCTCAGCAACCGGCCGGCAACGAGCGGTTCGGTCGCCCCGGTCACGCAGGAAATCACATCGGCTGCGGCTACCGAAGCATCGAGATCTTCGGACACCGAAACGGCCAGTCCGCTGCTCGCCAGTCGCTCAACCACCGCCTGGGCCCGGTCCGTGTTCCGACCCCACACTTCGATCTGTTCGTAGTCGCGTATCGCAGCGTGGGCCTCTACCGCCATAGGCGCCAACGCGCCGGTGCCGACCACCAGCAGCCTGCGAGCATCGAGGCGAGCGAGCCGCTTGGCCGCCACCGCGGAAGCGGCAGCCGTTCGGCGGGTCGTGAGATCGTTCGCTTCGCAGGCCCCCAACAGTGAGCCGGTGCGGCCATCGAAAAGCAGCACCCCGGCCTGAATCGTCGGAAGGTTTTGGCTGCCGTTTTCGGGAAAGAACGTCACGGCTTTCACCCCGATGATCTCACCAGTCACCCAACCCGGTTTCAGCAGAAACGACGCCTCGTTGCCGCGTCCGTCTGGAACCACGTGCACTGTTCGAGGGGGAGCGACCGCCGCCGGGTCAACCATGATCTGCTCGATCGACTCGATCAGTTCGGCCCACGGCAGCGCTTCAGCAATGTCGCGATCGGTGAAGAACTTCACGGCCATTGTCCCATCGGTGGTTCCGGGGGATACCAGTCCTCGAGACCAATGCCCAGACCGTCGGCGATCCGGTTGGCGTACGCGTAGTAGGCCACTACTTCACAGATATCGAGCACATCCCGATCCGAAAACCCAACCATCCGCAGTGCCTCCACATCGGCTTCGACCATTTCGCCCGGGGTCAACGTCAGTTTCTCGGCATAGGCCAACATGGCTTCACGCTCCGGGCTAAGACCAGCAGACCTCCAGTCTTGTTCGATAGCCGCCAACAGTGCATCGTCTTTGAGTAGCCGGCGCAGACCGCGCCGGTGATGCACCAGTCAATAGTGGCAGTCGTTAACGTCGGACACGACCAGAGCCACCAGCTCCCGTTCGACCTTGCGCAACGAAGCGGTACCGGACATCGCCGAGCGGTACAGCCCTTCATGGGCCGCCAGCCCTCGCGGGTTGAGCGAATGCACCGACATGATGTTGTCGACCCGGTTCAACGCCGGGTCCACAACCCGTCCGTACAAATCAGCGAGATCCCCTTGCCAGTCCCCTTCGGGAACTCGGTCAATCCACGACATCGACACTCCTTCAACGGCGACAAAACGCTAGCTTAGGAAGACTCCGGCCAACCGGTCGAAACGCTGCACAACATCTCACGCTTTGGAGGCCCCATGTCCAGCCATCCCGATCTTGCTGGAAAGGTCGTCGTCGTCACCGGCGCGGCCAAAGGTATTGGTCGTGCCATCGCCGAACGGTTCGCGTCGGTTGGTTCTTCGGTCGTGGTCAACGACCTCGATCAAGAATCCGCCGAGGCGGTCGCGGTGTCGATCAATGGCAGCGGAGGCACCGCGATTGCGGCAGCCGCCGACGTGTCCGACAGCGAGCAGGTGGCGTCGGTTTTTGCCGCGACCATGGAGCACTTCGGGACGGTCGACGTGCTGGTGAACAACGCGGGTCTGGTCAGCCCGATGCTTCATTTCTTTGACGCCGACGAGGCCTGGTGGCGTCGGATCATCGACGTGAACCTCACCGGTCATTTCCTCTGCTGTCATCAGGCAGCCCGGATCATGGCGAAAAAGGGTGGGGGTTCAATCATCAACATGAGTTCCGGCGGAGCGACCCGCGCGCACCGCAGTTTCACCGCCTACGACGCCTCAAAAGGAGGCATCGAAGCGTTGACCCGAGCCATGGCGCTCGACCTTGGGCCGTACAACATCAGGGTTAATGCGCTGATGCCGGGATCCATCGACACGTCCGGGCTCGATACCGAAGCCCGCGCCCTGCGCGGGGTCAACATCCCGGCCGGACGTATCGGCGACCCCTACGACATGACCGGACCAGCGCTATTCCTCGCCAGCGAAGATTCGGGGTACGTAACCGGCGACGTCATCAAGGTCGACGGCGGCATGCTCGCTCAGCAGCGCTCGGCAACCGTTGACATCGTCTCCCCCGATACGTTCCCTCGGGTTGAGGACCTCTAATTCGATGACCGGAACCAGAACCGGTGGTCAGATCGTTGTCGATGCGCTCAAAGCACACGGGGTAACCCATACGTTCGGTGTTCCCGGCGAAAGTTATCTGGCGGTGCTTGACGCCCTTCTCGACAGCGACATCACCTACGTGTGCTTCCGTCAGGAAGGCGGGGCGGCCTACGCGGCTGAAGCCTGGGGTCGGTTCACCAACCAGCCAGGTGTTTGCATGGTTACCCGGGGTCCCGGTGCAACCAACGCTTCGGTCGGTATTCACGCCGCCCACCAGAACTCGATGCCGATGGTGGTACTGATCGGTCAGGTTGCTACCTACGAGCAGGGTCGGGAAGCGTTCCAGGAAATCGACTACCAGGCTTTTCTTGGGCCGATCAGCAAATGGGCAACCCAAGTCGACCACGTTGACGATCTGGCCGAGGCGATGACCACCGGCTTTCGGATCGCCACCTCGGGTCGGCCCGGACCGGTCGTGATCGCCCTGCCCGAAGACGTCCTACGGGCGACCACCGCCGTCACCAACGTGGATCCCTCACCTGAGCAGCGGGCCACCCCCAGCGCCGACGACATCGACCGAATCCTCGGTGAGCTTGCGGTGGCCGAACGGCCCGTGGTGATCGTGGGTGGTGGCCGCTGGACGGAAGCGGCCCGCCGCGATCTGGCTCGGTTCGCTGAAGCCAACGATCTGCCGGTGATCACCGCGTTTCGCTACCACGACCTGATGAACAACCATTCGCCGTGTTTCGTCGGTGAAGCCGGGGTGGGTATGCCTCAACCGGTTCGGGACACGATCACCGGGGCCGACCTGATCGTCGGACTGGGGATTCGTTTCGGTGAAATGACCACCGCGGCATGGACCCTGATCGACCCGAACGAACCGACCCAACGAATCGTTCACATTCACCCCGACCGCACCCAACTCGGCCGGATCTACCCCACCGACGTCGCGGTCTGCGGGGATCCCAGCGTCACGGTGGCTGCGCTCTGCGATCGGCAACTCGGCGCCAACCCTGAACGTTCGGCCTGGCGTCAGGAGCGCCGTCGCGCTTTCGACGACGGTTTGGTGGCTCCGCCCCAACCCGGCGATCTCGACATGAGCCAAGTGATGGCCTGGCTGCAAACCAACCTTCCCGACGACGCAGTGATCACGAACGGGGCCGGCAACTTCTCGATCTGGCCCAACAAGTTGTTCCGCTACGGGCCCGAGGCTCGCCTACTCGCCCCCCAGAACGGGACGATGGGGTACGGCCTGCCGGCGGCGATCGCCGCCAAGATCGCGGCACCGGAACGCACCGTGGTCTGCTTCGCCGGGGACGGCGATTTCCAGATGAACATTCAGGAACTCGGAACCGCCCATCAGGTCGGGGCCGAACCCATCGTTTTGGTGCTCGACAACGGCATGTACGGAACGATCCGGGCCCATCAAGAACGCGAGTATCCGGGTCGGGTCAGCGGTACGCCGATCACCAACCCAGATTTTGTGACGATCGCTCAGGGCTACGGTTTTCATGCCGAACGCGTCACTCGCACCGACGAATTTGCGGCGGCGTTCGGTCGCGCCCAGGCATCGCCGACCGGCGCCGTCCTCCACCTGATGGTGCCACCGGAAATGTTGACTCCGTGGCAGTCGATCAGCACCAACCGCGCCCAATAGCTGACGCGGTGTAGCTGGCGCGACCTATCGGTTGCCGTCGCCTAGATAGCTGGCCCGGAGTTCGGGGTTGGCCAACAACGCCTCGGCGCTGTCGTCAAGCACGACCCGTCCGGTCTGCAACACCCAGCCCCGGTCGGCGATCGAAAGCGCCATGTTGGCGTTCTGCTCCACCATGAAGATGGCCACGCCTTCTTCATGGATCTGCTGGATCAACTCGAAGTTGGTTTGCACCAACGCCGGAGCAAGCCCCATCGACGGTTCGTCCATCAGCAGCACGCGAGGGTTGGACATCAGCGCCCGCCCCATAGCGACCATCTGCTGTTCGCCACCCGACAACGTGCCCGACTTCTGGTTGAGGCGTTCCTTGACCCGCGGGAACATGCTGTACACCCGTTCAAGGTCCGATTGGATGCCGTCGCGGTCTGAACGCAGGTAGGCACCCAATTCAAGGTTTTCCTTGACCGTCAGTCGTTTGAAGAGACGCCGGTTCTCCGGAACCATGGTCACGCCCCGTTCGACCAAATACGACGTCGGCTTTCCGTTCACCCGTTCACCGTCAAGGATCACGTCACCGGTTGTCGGCGTCACCATCCCCAACAGCGTCTTGAGCGTGGTGGATTTACCGGAGGCGTTTCCACCCAACAGACAAACGAGTTCTCCCGGATAGATGGCCAAGTCCACGTCTTTGAGGATGTGAACGGCGCCGTAATGGGTGTTGACTCCGCGGAACTCCAACAGCGGAGTCGCACCGTTGGCGTTGCTCATGATGCCTCCTCGGCAGGACGACCCAGGTAGGCCTCAATCACGTCGGGGTTGGTCGACACCTCGTCGTAGCTTCCTTGGGCGATGGTTTCGCCGTGGTCCAGCACCACCACTCGGTCCGAAACGTCGCGAACCACACCCATGTCGTGTTCGATCATGACGATCGTGAAACCCCAGTCGTCGCGGAGTTTGCCGATCAAACCGGTCAGCTCCTCAGATTCTTTCGGGTTCATACCGGCCACCGGTTCATCCAACAAAATCACTTCCGGCCGGGTAGCCATGGCCCGAGCGATTTCTAGACGACGCCGGTTGGCGTAGGACAGAACCGAAGCAGGCTGATGCAGTCGATAGCCAACCAACCGGCTGCCGAAGAAGCTCAACACCTCTTCGCCATAGGCCCGGATCTCTTCTTCTTCCCGCTTAAACGAACGGGTGTGGAACAGCGCCCCAAAAATCCCTTGGCGGGTGCGACAGTGCTGCGACACCATGACGTTTTCTAGGATCGTCATGTTGGCGAACAAACGCACGTTCTGGAAGGTTCGGGCGATACCGCGGGCGGTCACCTGGTTCGGGTCGAGCCCGATCAGCGACTGATCCTTGAACCGGATGTCCCCTTCGGTTGGGGTCACCATGCCCGAGATCATGTTGAAGAACGTGGTTTTCCCGGCCCCGTTCGGGCCAATAACCGACACGATCTCGCCCCGGTCAACATGGAAGTTGAGGTTGCGGAGGGCGTGCAAGCCACCGAACGTCACGCTCAAATTATCGATCGTCAACAACCGTTCGCTCATGCTGGCGCCACCTCCCCCTCGCCGCCGGCTTCATCTTCGTCAACCTGCTTGCGCAACCAGGCGTCCTGCAAGAACTCGTCTTGATGCAGTTCGCGGCTCCGGCGGACGTTCGGGATGAGCCCCTCCGGTCGCTGGAGCATCATCCAGACCAGCAGGGCTCCGTAGATCAGCAACTTGAACTCGGAGAACTCCGAGAGCAAACCGGGCTGGTTCGGGCCACCGAGGATGCCGATCAGCACCAACGCACCGGCGATGACCCCGGCGATTCGACCCATACCACCAACGATCACCACCACCAGGATCACGATCGAGATCAGGATCTTGAAGCTGATCTCAAACACCGAGCCAACCTTGGCGGCGAAGATAGCGCCGGAGAACGACGCCAAGATGGCCCCCACCACGAACGCTTGAAGCTTTGCGTTCACGGTGTTGATCCCCATCGCTTCGGCCACTGACTCGTCCTCACGGACAGCCATCCAGGCCCGCCCGATTCGCGAGTTCTCTAGGCGCCAGCTCACATAAATCGCTAGCGCACAGAACGCAGCAACCAGATACAGCATCTGTTGCGGGTCGGTTCCCTTGAACGAGAAGAGTCCAAACACATCAGCGTTCGGAATGTTCAAGATCCCCTGCGCCCCGCCGGTGACCCCGCTGGCCCAGTCGGAACGGACCGTCAAACGGATGATTTCACCGAAACCGAGGGTGACGATGGCGAGATAATCGCCCCGCATTCGGATCACCGGAGCACCAATGAACAACCCGGCGAGGATCGCCATACCAACCACCGCGATGATGGCCACGCTCCAGGAGAGCTCGGGCGAGAAGCCTGGTGAGGACGGTGAGGTCAAGATGGCTGCGGTGTAGCCACCAACCGCGAAGAACGCCACGTAGCCAAGGTCGAGAATGCCGGCCAAACCGACCACGATGTTGAGGCCCAGCGCCAACAGCAGGAAAAGCCCGACGTTAACCAGCAGGTCGTTGGTGAGTCGGCCTAGATACATGGGCAGGATCAGCACCAGCGCCACGCCGACAACCGACGAAACGGTCATGGTGGCCGAACGGTTGCGTTCCTTCGCCTGCTGGAACACCTGCTTGCCTTTGGCTACCTGAGCGTTCAGGACAAAGACCCAGGCGAAACCAAACGCCGCGAGGACCAGGGCGCCAGTCACCGACAAACCGCCGCGATCGGAACCTTTCTTAAACAGCGACTCAAACAACGACTCCAGACCAAACCCTTCGGAAAGGTCGTTGAGTGCCGATTCCAAAACCACCGCACCAAGGACAACGATCGAAGCAGCCTTGAGTGGTTGAACGACGAGTCGGGGTAGGAGATGGAACAGTCCACCAAGCAGACCCAGACCGACGCATACCGCAATCCAGAACCCCATCCCGTAGCCGTTGCCTTCGCCGAAGGTCAGCACCGTGTGGAGGTCGCTATTCCAGTTCACCAGCGGTTCGCTCAGGTCGCGGGTGTCAAGCAGGTAGATCAGCACCACCAAGCCGAGGCTTGACAGCAGACCCACCAGCGCACCGGCGAGCAACTCACGGACCCCTTTGCGGTGGGCAACCATCCCTTCGAGCACCACTTCACGGGTCACGAGGTTCCCGAACAGGAACGGCACCCAGAGCAGCGAGAAGTAGCCCATCGAAAGGAGCGGCTCAACGATCATGCGCCCGTCAAGTTTGTCGGGCATATCGGTCAGAGAGATGAAGATCAGCGCAAGGGCACCAATCGCCCCAAAGCGAGCGATCCGACGCCAATCCTGGTCCAGTACCGGTCGGGCCGGAGCCAACTCCGGGGTTTGGAGGTTGTGTTCCACACTGGTCATGTCCGGTCCTCCGAAGAAAGACGCTCACCAAAGAGGCCGGTCGGCCGGACCAGCAGTACGAAGATCAACACCAAGAAGGCCACTGCGTCTTTGAGTTGGGTGTGCCCCGTGACGCCGAGCGGTTCAAGGATGAGTTGTGGGGCCAGCGATTCGGAGCTGCCCAAGGTAAGGCCACCTGCCATGGCCCCGCCGAGGTTGCCAATGCCACCCACCACCGCAGCGCTGAATGCCTTGATGCCAGGCAAGAACCCGGTGAACTCGGTGACCGACCCGAACAGGATGCCCCAGAGGATGCCGGCAACGCCGGCCATGGCACCGCCAACCGCGAACGTCGTAACGATCGTTCGGTCAACATCGATACCCATAAGCGAGGCGATCTCTTTGTCCTCGGCAACGGCCCGCATGGCCTTGCCGGTCTTGGTGCGCTCTACCAGATACCAGAGCGCACTCATCGAAGCTGCGGCAACCACCAGCACCAGCAGTTTCTTACCTTCGATCTCAAGCGGGCCGATCCCGATCCGGTCAGAGAGCCCTTCGGGAAGCCGCGGGTAGTTTTTCGCTCCCGGGCCCAACAGCACCGCCGACGTGTTCTGAATAAAGAACGACACGCCGATTGACGTAATCAGCGGGATCAGGCGGGGGGCTCCACGCAGCGGGCGATAGGCCACCCGCTCCATCACCACCGCAGTCAACGTTGAACACACCACCGACACCGCCACCGCGATCAGGATGGCGAGTACGAAGTTGCTTTCCCAAAGGCCGCCATGGTCGAGCTTGTTGGCGGTGATCATCCCGGTCATGGCTCCCACCATGAACACTTCGCCGTGAGCGAAGTTGATGAACCCGAGCACGCCGTAAACCATCGAGTAGCCAAGCGCGATCAGCCCATACATGGCGCCCTGCGAAAGCCCCGAAACGATCAGGCCCTGAGCGGCGTCCCACGACAGGCGACTCGCCCCCGGGTTGAGCCATTCGGTTACCGGGTTGGCCGGATCGATCTGCTGGAGCACGAACGCTCCCAGACCAACCGTCACCAAACCCAACAGCAACCCTCGAAGAAAGAAAAGGAACCAGTCAACACCGGTTCTTGGCGCGGCTTTGTGCCGCATTGCACTTGTCACTGGTCCCCCTCGGCAAACACTGGAACGGGAGTGTAACGCGAAACAGCCCCCGACTACCAGAGCAGTCGGGGGCTGTTTACCAAATTGTTTGATCAGCGGCTCAACGGCCGCTTCTCAGGAGCTCCAATTAGGGAGCGTACTCAAAGACCACGTTGGCCTTGGAGGCTTCGATATCCGAAGCGCTCTCATGGTGGATCACGGTGATCTTCTGCGAACCACAGTCGCCGAAGTCGTCACAGTTGATCGTACCGATGAGGCCGCTGTAGTCGCGGAGGGCGGTGATGAAGGCGCGCACACCGGCCTTGTCGATGACCAGCTGGCCAGCACCGTTGACGGTGCTGGAAGCAGCAATGGCATCAAGCAGGATGGTGGTGGCGTCGTAGCTGTGACCCCAGAAGGCAGCCGACGGAGCTTCACCGTGGGTGGCTTCGTAATCAGCGAGAACCTCTTCCGCGGTCTTGCCAGTCGACTGGTTCGTGTTCTGGCCGAAACGAGTGTCAGGACCCGAGAAGAAGATTCCCTCGGACTGACTCAGCTCCATGAAGCCATCAACGAGCAAGCCGTCAGCGGCCAGCAGCTGCGTGTTCTCAAGACCAGCAACGCCCGATGCCTGATCGGCAATGAAGTCGCCAGCGGGCTGGAAGATCGGGAAGAACAACGCCTCAGGCGAGTCAACACCAACCTCGGTCAGAACCGGGGTCATGTCGGTGTCTTCCTTGTTCACACCAGTGAAGCCGGTGATCGTGCCACCGAGCGCCTCAAAGGCGTCAGCAAATGCCTGAGCGAGACCCTGGGTGTAGGGGTCGCCGTCGTGGATCGCCGCAGCGGTCATCAGGCCCAGATCGTTGTACACGAATTCGGCCATAGCGGCACCCTGGTACAAGTCGTTGTGGGCGGTGCGGTAGTAACCGGCTTTGTAGCTCTCACCGGCGTTGCCCTGAAGGTCAGAGGTAAGGGCCGGGGAAGTGTTCGAGCCGGAGATCATCACGATCCCAGCTTCGCTGATCAGCGGAGCGGCAGCGGTCGCGGCACCTGAACAGGAGGTACCGATGACGCCAACGATCTGCTCGTCGGCGACGATCTGCTGGGCTGCGGCCTGACCACCTTCAGCCGAACAAAGGTCGTCGAGACCTTCGCCCGAGGTGACCGAGAAGCCTTCGATGTCGCCGTAGTCGGCAACGGCGGCTTCAACGGCGCGCTGGTTCGGAATACCGAGGAACGCAACATCGCCGGTGATGGCGTTGAGCGAACGAATCTCGATCTGCTCTCCGGCATCAACAACGATGTAATCAGCGTCGGTTTCTGCGGAATCTCCGCCTTCGGACGTCGTACCAGCGTCTTCAGACGTGGTAGCGGGTTCGTCGTCGCTTACTGACTCGTCGTCACCGCCACACGCTGCAGCGAGCAGCGAGAGCGACAAGAGAGCAGCAAGCAGCATGGTGAGCTTGCGTGTCAACTTCATGGGTTTTGTCCCCTCCACTTGGGATGACGCGGAAAACATCGGCTCCGCGAGGCCGTAACCAAACATGCTAGCGCTTTCGGACCGCGTGAACACCAAACATTTTTCAGCGTGCGACCAAACGCCTCGATAGGCACCGCCGCGCGCTAGCCACGCTCGATGTGGTTAGCAGGCGGTACGGGCCATGATTTCGGCCACGGGACCCGTCAACCCCGTGTAAAACGGCCCAAATTCGGCATACAACGCCGAGGCGGTGTCGTAACGCATCGTGTACACGGTGTCTTTGAGATCATCGAGACGGACCCCAAAGAGGGTCACTCCCCACTCCCAATCGTCGAGTCCGGTCGACGCGGTAATCAACTGCACGATCCGACCGGCGAACTGACGACCTGACGCGCCGTGTTCGTACATCAACGCTTTGCGATCATCGTAGGGAAGCCGATACCAGTTGTGCTCGGCCTCTCGACGCTTGGTCATCGGATAGAAGCACCACGCCGATTTGCCTTCCGGAGGGAGCACCGGGTGGAGCCTGGCTTCGCGCATCTCTTCGGGAATCCCTTGGGCGTATTCGGAAAGTTCGGTGAGCGAAACGAAACTGTCAACCACCATCAGCCCGGCCCCTACCAGCGCGGTCTGCAGATCGCGGAGCTGCCAAACGTCGGCGTGCAACGCCATAAAACACAACTCTGCTTTGTGCCCGAGCACGGCGACCGTCACCACCTGCACCCCTTCGCCTTCGGCTCGCCCCACCGCGTCGATCACCGCTTGATCGTTGGTTTCGGGGGTTCGTGCACAAAACAGATGCACAACTGCGACGCCTTCAGAGGTGGTTACCGGTTCGACCATGACCGGAGTCTAGGCCGCAGCATCTTGACCCCGACCAGAGCGGCTAGCGTGCACGCCGTGAGCAGAAGCACCCATCAGGCCTTGGCCGACGAACGCAACCAGACCATCGAGATCTACATCAACGGAGAATTCTTTCCCCGCACCGAGGCGAAAATCTCGGTGTTCGACTCGGGCTTTCTGGTCGGAGACGGAATCTGGGAAGGGATCCGACTGCACCACGGGCAGTTCGCACACCTCGACCGCCACCTCGACCGACTGTTCGCTGGCGCGGCCGCCATCGATCTTGACATCGGTATGGACCGGGCCGGGGTAGAGCAGGCCCTGCGGGCCACCGTCGATCACAACAACATGCACGACAGCGTGCACATCCGGTTGATGATCACCCGGGGCGATAAAAAGACTCCGAGCCAGCACCCGTCGAACAACATCGGCGGACCCAACATGGTCATCATTGCCGAGCACAAAGCCGCCGACCCTGACGTTCGGGATCGAGGAATCTCGCTGTTTACCGCCACCGTGCGCCGCCCGCCTCCCGACACGCTCGATCAGAAGCTCAACTGCCATTCCAAACTCCATGAAGTGATCGCCCTTATTCAGGCGACCAAAGCCGGAGCCGACGAGGCCCTGATGCTTGACCCGACCGGTGCGGTGGCGACCTGCAACGCCACCAACTTTTTCATTGTTCGGCACGGCGAACTGTTCACCGCGACCGGTCAATACAACCTGAACGGCATCACCGCGGCGGTGGTCTGTGAGGTCGCTGAAGCCGCCGGAATACCGGTCCACCGTGCCGCCTATTCCCTCACCGACGTGTACGCAGCCGATGAGGCTTTCGTCACCGGAACCTTCGGTGGGCTCACCCCGGTGCACACCATCGACGGCCGCACGATCGGCAACGGAGAGCAGGGACCGATGACCCTGCGACTGCGCGGGCTCTACGAGCAGGCGATCGAAGCCGACATCCACCGCACACCGGCCGACGGCTGACGACTCCAACGATGACGAACACCAACGACGCCACCAGCCCGGCAAACCCGGGAACCAACGGCTCGGTCCGGCGGATCCAGTGCTGGTCGGGGCCTCGCAATATTTCCACTGCGTTGATGTACTCGTGGCGTCAACGGGCCGACACCACGGTCTACGACGAACCGTTCTACGCCCACTATCTGTCGTTGACTGGCCGCGACCATCCGATGTTCGAAACTGTGGTGCAAAGCCAGTCGGTCGATGCCCAAACCGTGATCGACGACGTGATCCTCGGCCCCTGCCCCACCCCGGTGTTTTTCATGAAGCAGATGGCCCACCACCTGCTGGGGGTCCCGCGGGCGTTTCTCGGCCAAACCGACAACATCCTGCTGACCCGCAATCCCCAAGAAATGCTGACTTCGTTGTCGGTGCAGCTCCCGGACTGCGGGTTGTCCGACACTGGTCTCACCGAACAGGTCGAACTTCTTGAGGCCATCCTCGGTGAAGGAGGGACACCGCTGGTGATCGACAGCCAGCGACTCCTCGCCGATCCGCCCGGTGTGCTCCGCGCTACCTGCGACCGCCTCGGGTTGCCGTTCGATGAGGTCATGTTGCACTGGCCTGCCGGACCGAAACCCGAAGACGGGTCGTGGGCGCCGGCCTGGTATCACAACGTCCACCAATCGACCGGGTTCGCTCCGTACCGTGCGAAAACCGATCCGGTGCCGGAGCGGTTGGGTCCGATCCTCGAACAGGCGATGCCGCTCTACGATCGGCTTCTCGACTACGCCGTATAGCCCGGCCCGGTGCCGTTGCCGGCCGCAATCGGCGGAGTGCAGCGCAACGACATGCAGGAGAGCCCACCGTCGACCCGAGCTGCGTGATCGGCATCGACGACCACCACCGCATAGCCAGCCGCCCGCAGTTCGTCGCAGGTATGCGGGAACCCGGAACGCACCAACACCGTGTCGTTCACTCGGATCAGGTTGGCGGCTGCTTCCTCACCGTCGGGAGCCAGCAACACCCGGTATCGGTCGAAACACCCCGAATCGGCGAGCCGGCGGGTGGCGAACACGGTGGTGTCATCAAGCACCGCGCAGGCGGTTTTGAAATGCAGCACCCCGGCCGGTGTGTCTACCAGTCGGACCGGAAGCCCTTGAGGGGCCAGCGCTTCAGCCAACGCCGCAACCCCAGCCGGGTTGGTGCGGGCCGAACAGCCCACCAGAACTTCCTTACCGGTGACGAGGACATCACCACCATCCACATGGCCCGCATTGAGGCGAACCACCTCACCGAACCAGGGCCGCAAGTCATCAACCATCGCGTCGGCTTCCCCGGCCCGCGACGGCGCACCAGGGCGAAGGGCGACGGCGAGTTCGCCGACGCAGAGCGCCGCGTCTTCTACAAAAACCGCGTCCGGGAATTGGTTGAGGGCGCCAAGGTCCACCACCTGAACCCCCGCGTCTACGAGGGCTTGCTGGTAGCCACTGTGCTCGGTCAGGAACTGGTCGAAATCAGGGTCAGGCCCGTCGCCGGCACGAAGCCCGTGGACAATGCTGGGCCCCGGTGTGCGCACCAGAGCATGAGTGAACCGGATCGGACTCACTGCGATCTGCCTTAGTGATCCTTGACCATGCGCAGGAACTGCTTGGTGCGTTCCTCCGAAGGATCGCTAAGCACCTGCTCCGGTGGCCCCTGTTCGACAACCACGCCTTGGTCCATGAACACCACCCGATCAGCGGCCTCCATGGCAAAACCGATCTCGTGGGTGACCACCATCATGGTCATGCCGTCGTTGGCCAGCGAGCGCATCACATCAAGCACCTCACCGACCAGTTCCGGATCCAGCGCCGAAGTTGGTTCGTCAAAGAGCATCATTTTGGGTTGCATGCTTAACGCTCGGGCGATCGCCACCCGCTGCTGCTGCCCACCGGATAGCCGGATCGGATACTCGTCGATCTTTTCGGACAACCCGACCCGTTCCAGCATGTCTTCGGCCACCTGATCGGCTTCGACACGTTTGCGACGAAGCACCCCGGTCTGGCCGACCGTCAGGTTTCTCCTCACGTTGAGATGCGGGAACAGGTTGAACTGTTGAAAGACCATGCCGATCATGGTCCGGAGCTGGTCCACGTCGGCTTCCGGATCGGTGATTTCAGCCCCATCGATCAGAATCGAGCCACTGTCGGGTTCCTCAAGCCGGTTGAGGCAACGCAGCAGCGTGGATTTGCCGGAACCGGACGGTCCAAGCACGCACACCACCTCACCGGAATCGACCGTCAGGTCGATCCCCTGCAAGACGTGGAGCGCACCAAACGACTTGTGCAGCTCGCGAATGTCAATTGCCACGTTCATCGTGCTTTCGCCGCCGATCGTTCAAGCCGCCGCACGAGGAACGTCAGCGGGAGGGTGATGATCAGATAGATGAGGGCGGCCACCGTCAGCGGGGTGGCGTTGCGCGACGAGCTCATGAAGTCGCGGGCGAATTTGGTGAGTTCTTTTGTTTCTGGCGTGCTGCCGAGAATGAAGAACAGCGAGGTGTCTTTGATCAACAGCACCAGCTCGTTGGTGAGCGGCGGAATGATGATGCGAAAAGCTTGAGGAAGGACGATGGTGAACATCGTTCGAGTCTTGGACATCCCCAGCGAACGAGCCGCCTCGGATTGGCCACGAGGAACCGCTTCAATCCCGGCCCGGATCGTTTCGGCCATGTACGCGCCAGCCACGATCGCCAGACCGGCGGACCCGACCCCTAACGTTCCCCCCGGGAGCCGCCAACCGAACGCGATCGGGATGCCGTAACCCACGAACAAGAGGGTGATGAGCGCCGGCAGGCCACGGAACAATTCGATGTAGCCGATGGCGAAGGCCCGGTAGGCCCGAAGCGACGACAACCGCATCAGGGCCAGCAGCAGCGCCAACACGAACCCAAGCAGGAACGACAGCGCGGTGTAGACGATGGTGTTGATCGCCGCGGTGGTGACCACGTTGGGCCACATGTCGGCCGCGACGTCAAGGTTAAAGAAGTTGCGCTGGACTTTCGCCCAGTCGGTGAACAGCGCCACCAGCAGGACGACAAGCGCGCCGAGCAGGTACATCGCACTCTGGTAGAGGCGTACCTTCTGGCTGGCGGGAAGCGTCATAAGGTGCAGGGGGCGGGCCAGTGCGGCCCGCCCCCTCTCGTCACCGTTGGTCCGCTCAGGAACCTGAGAAGAACTGGCCGAAGATGGTGTCGTAGGTGTCGTTCGAACGCAGCTTCGCAAGGCTTTCGTTTACTGCGGCGAGCAGGTCCTCAGAACCCTCTTCTTGAACCGCGAAGCCGTAGACCTCGTCGGTGGCGTAGCTCTCGATGACCTTGGCCCCGCCGGTGTCGTCGACGTAGCCCTGGTTGCCGACAAGGTCGGTGACCACACCGTCAACTTCCCCAGCCTCTAGGGCGAGGTAAAGGTCAGCAATGCCTTCGTAGGAGATCACTTCAACACCCTCGGGTGCGTTGTCGTTGAGGTAGACCTCACCGGTGGTGCCGCTCTGAACCGCAACCGAACCGAGTTCGCTCAGGGTGGTGAAGGCGCTATCGGCGGCCACGAGCAGCGACTGCTCGGCCACGAAGTACGGTTCGCTGAAGTCGATGTTTTCTTCGCGCTCGGCGGTGATGGTGATCGACGCGGCCGAGATGTCACAGACACCGGTTTCGGTGGCGAGACCACTGGTGATGGCATCCCAACCGGGGGTGGCGACAGCCAGACCCAAACCGAGATCATCGGCGATGGCCCGCATCAGCTCAATGTCGAAGCCTGAGTAGCCACCTTCTGCGGTGGGATCCTCGAACTCCATCGGGGGGTAGGGCACGTCGGTGCAGACGGTGAGTTCACCGTCGCTCACCAGACCGTATTCACCACCACCGTCATCGCCGCCACAGGCAGCAGCAACGAGGCTGAACGTAAAGAGCAGCGCTACTAGCTGCATGACTCGCTTGGACATGAGTGTTCTCCAAATCGTTGGCTCCGGCTTTCCGAAGGCACCACGATGCTAGCGACTTCGGCTGGATCCGGCGAGGAAAAACTGACGGGAACGTTTCTGCCCGCTCCGCTAGGCAGGCTGCACGTAGATTTCCAGGGTGCCGTCGCGGGCAAATCCCGCCAGTTGCAGCCCCGCTCGTTCCGCGGTTTCTACTGCGAGAGCGGTCGGAGCACTCACCGCGACCAGCGCCCGAAACCCTGACGCCCACGCTTTGTGTACCAGCTCAAAACTGGCCCGACCGCTAACCACCAGTGCCCGGCCGGTCGCAGGAAGCGCATCGTCGAGCAGCAGTCGGCCCGAAAGTTTGTCGACCGCGTTGTGCCGCCCCACATCTTCGCGCACCAGCAGCATCTCTCCGTCGGGTTCGAGAACCCCGGCGGCGTGCACTGCGCCGGTCGCGTCAAACAACGTCTGATGTTGTCGAAGCTGTTCGGGAGCTCGAGCCAACAAAGCCCAGTCAACCAGTTCGCCGGACAGCGGTTCGAGACGACTGGCTAGCAGTTCGATGTCTTCGGTGCCGCAAAAACCGCATGACGAGGTGGTGGTGGCGAGCCGGGGGGTCGGCACCGGGGCGGTGCCCCCGGTCGAAACGGATACGACGTTGAACGATGACTCCACCGCCGAACCATTGGCGCAGTACTTGACCTCAACCACCTGGTTGCCGGCCAGCAGGCCCTCGTTTTCGCAGTACCCAACCGCCAGTTCGAAGTCGTGGCCGGGGGTTCGCATCGTGGTCGCGACCCGGACACCGTCCAGTTCGATTGCCAAGGGTTCTTCCGTGGCGAGCGCCTGAGGTCGTCGGCCACGGTCCGGATCCGCAAAGGACCACGGCCGCACCAACCGCTGTTCACTGCGTTTGCGAGCGCTCACGGCCACCAGCGTAGACGGCAGCGACCCGGGCTGGCCGCCGAAGCAGCACAGTCCCGGGTCGCCGGAAAAGGTTTCAGACCGATCGGACGGATCAGAAGTCCATGTCGGGCATTCCGCCACCCGCACCCTCGTCGGGGGCGTCAGCGATGACCGCTTCGGTGGTGAGGAAGAGAGCCGCGATGGAGGCTGCGTTCTGAAGCGCCGAACGAGTCACCTTGGCGGCGTCGATAATGCCCGCCTCTACGAGATCGATGTACTCGCCAGTTGCTGCGTTGAGCCCCATGTTGCCTTCGAGCTCACGAACCCGAGCCACAACCACGCCACCTTCCATACCAGCGTTGATCGCGATCTGGGTTA
This sequence comes from Candidatus Neomicrothrix sp., assembly GCA_017852795.1. GTDB lineage: Bacteria > Actinomycetota > Acidimicrobiia > Acidimicrobiales > Aldehydirespiratoraceae > UBA11606. Next base: position 3,403 of record JAFMKU010000040.1, on the reverse strand, counting down.
GGGGACCTTCCAGCGCACGGGAAACCATGCGGGCGCCAACCTGGGCGTCGGGATCGGTCAGCGAACCGACCGCAGCATCCACCGCCGCCTGGGCTCGGATCAGCGTGGTGCCGCCTCCGGCCACCACTCCTTCCTCGATCGCCGCTTTGGTGGTGCTCACTGCGTCTTCGATGCGGTGTTTCTTTTCTTTCAGTTCGACCTCGGTCGCAGCACCGACCTTCAGGACTGCGACGCCACCGGACAGCTTGGCCAAACGTTCCTGGAGTTTCTCCCGGTCGTAGTCCGAGTCGGTGTTCTCGATTTCAGCCTTGATCTGAGCGATGCGACCGTTGACATCGGCGCCGTCTCCGGCCCCTTCCACGATCGTGGTTTCGTCCTTGGACACGACAACCTTGCGGGCCTCACCGAGCATGTCGAGGCCGACACTGTCGAGCTTGAGACCAACTTCTTCGCTGACGACCTGACCACCGGTGAGGATCGCCATGTCCTGCAACATGGCCTTGCGACGCTCGCCAAAGCCCGGAGCCTTGACCGATACCGACACGAAGGTGCCACGGATCTTGTTGACCACCAGCGTGGCCAACGCTTCGCCTTCGACGTCTTCGGCCACGATCAGCAGCGGACGGCTCGACTGCATGACCTTCTCGAGGACTGGAACCAATTCGCGCACGTTGGTGATCTTGGACGCCACAAAAAGGATGTACGGGTTGTCGAGCACGGCTTCCATGCGCTCCGTGTCGGTCACGCTGTAGGGCGAGATGTAGCCCTTGTCGAAGCGCATGCCTTCCACCAGATCCATTTCGAGACCGAAGGTCTGGCCTTCTTCGACGGTGATCACACCGTCTTTGCCAACCTTGTCGATGGCTTCGGCGATGGTGGCACCGATCTCGGCGTCGGCGGCAGAAATCGCCGCCACGTTGGCGATCTGGGCCTTGTCCTCAGAAACGTCGAGGGCGTTCTCACGGATGGAGGCAACTGCGGCCTCAACCGCGGCTTCGATGCCCTTCTTGACTCCCATCGGGTTGGCACCGGCGGCCACGTTGCGGAGCCCTTCACGAACCATCGACCAGGCCAACACGGTGGCGGTCGTGGTGCCGTCACCGGCTACCGCGTCGGTCTTCTTGGCGACTTCCTTGACCAGTTCGGCACCGATGCGCTCAAACGGATCCTCAAGGTCGATTTCTTTGGCGATCGACACACCGTCGTTGGTGATGGTGGGAGCACCCCACTTCTTAGCGAGGACGACGTTGCGTCCTTTAGGGCCGAGCGTCACCCGCACGGCATCGGCCAGCTTGTTCATGCCGGCTTCGAGACCGCGGCGGGCCTCCTCGTCAAACTGAATGGTCTTGGCCATTTCGCCTCCGCAAAGACTGGGTTGAAGGGGTTGGCACTCTCATGCCTCGACTGCTAATTCAACCGTCTCAGGCAACGAATCACAACCGCCGGCGACCGTCGCTTTCTGAACCTCGGTTGCGGGGATCAGCCGCCGGCAACCGCAGCAACAACCGTCACCACCGAACCAGGCGAAAGCGGTGTTTCCATCCCGGCCAGATGACGAGATTCGACGTCTCCGACGAAAGCGTTCACATAGTTTCGGAGCCGACCCTGCTCATCACGAACCCGTTCACTGAAACCGGGGTGAGCCGAATCCACCGCCTCGAAAAGTTCGGCAAGGGTGGCCGCTGGCACCCGCAACTCCCCCACCCCGCCAGTAAGCGACCGAAGTGGGTTCGACACTCGCACCGTAACCATCCCCGAAGTCTAGAGGCGCAGCCCTGAGGCCGGGGACCGCAGCCATCGGCCGACCGAACGAGTCACACAGCCCGCGGCGTCGGCCAACGCAGCCTGCTCGCCGTGATCTTCGGACAGGTCCACGAAGGCCACTCCAGCCTCACGCAACCGGCTCCGGGCTGCCTCGTCGATGGTTCCGGCGACCACCAGAACCGGAAGGGGCCGCTCGAGGGTCTGGGCGAGTTCGATCACCGTTCCCACCACCTTGCCCGAAAAAGACGTGGCGTCGACCCGACCCTCCCCGGTAATGACCAGATCGGATTGCTCCATTTGACCGAACAGATCAACCGCATCGGCGATCATCTCGGCACCGGGGACGATCCGGCCACCGATCGCCAAGAGCCCACCCGCCAAACCTCCGGCGGCACCGGCACCTTCCACGGTGGAGACATCAACCCCGAACTCTTCTCGATAGGCCGCGCTCAAACGTTCGAGACGCGCCGTCAACAGCGACACTTCGGCACTGCTCGCCCCCTTTTGCGGACCGAAAACCGATGCCGCATCGACAAAAGTCGTGCGGACATCGCAGGCGACGATCAGGTCAACCCCGGTGAGCCGCGACAGGGCGGGGATCGCCCGGATCGCTCCGAGACCTCCGTCGGTGGTGGCCGAACCGCCAAGGCCGATCAGGATCTCCGTCGCCCCTGCGTCCACCGCCCGACCGATCAACTCGCCCGTCCCTGTCGTGGTCGCCGCCAACGCATCGTTTTCGTCGGCCCCACCGGCCAGCACCAGACCCGACGCGGCAGCCATCTCAATCACCGCCCGCCGACTAGACAACCGCCACGGGGCCTCCACGGGTTCGCCCAGAGGACCCGTGACTCGGCTCACACGGTTGGCGCCCCCGAACGATTCCAGAGTGCCTTCACCGCCATCGGCCATTGGTTGTGACCGAACCGTCCAACCGGTCTGGCCGGTGTGTTCGCTCAGGTCGCCGGTGACATCACGTACCGCCTGCTCAACCGCGTTGGCGAACTCGGTCGCCCGAAGAGTCGAACGAAACTTGTCCGCGCAGGCCAGCAACCGCATGGGCAGCACCGTTCACCGACATTACGTCAGCGTCAGCCAAGAACCCGATCGTCGCCGAGCACTGCGATCACATGAAACCCGGCAATCTCCGCGGCAGCATCGGTGCCTTTCACCAGCGTTGTGAGGTCCGCAGGGGCGGGACTCACCACATCGCCCGTAGCGCCGAGTGCAACTGCCACCGCAACGGCGTCAGCCTCGTACCCTTCGACGTAGTAGACGGTCGACGTCGCAATGTCTTCAGAAGCCGCGTCAACCGCGACGGTGGTGTAGCCCACCGCACCAAGCGCTTGAGAACGTTTACCGGCGAGACCGACCTCGCCGACCCCGTTGGCGACGCCAACCCGCACCTCGGCTACCGGTCGGGTGACGGCTACCGCGGCCGTCGTCGAGGTCGCCTCCTCAACCACGGTGTCGGTGGTGCCATCGGTCGTCCCATCAGTGGTTCCGTCCGTCGCAGCTCCGTCCACCGGCGTACCGTCCACCGCGGTGCCGTCCTCGGTCCCACCGTCAGCGGTCGCATCACCGGTATCGCTTCCAACCGCAGCCGGTTCAGCCGGGTCCGAACCACCAACCCCACCCTTCC
>JAFMKU010000090.1 GCA_017852795.1 Candidatus Neomicrothrix sp. | reverse complement strand
ATCAATGCTTGCAGGATGTTCGACACCGCGGCCGACACCCCCAGCGACTGAATGCTGAAGCCACCCACCTGAATCGCACCAAACAAGACGGCGACGACCGCCACCCCGCTGGGCCGCATCAAGGCCAAGGCTGCGACCACGATCCCGGCAAATCCGTAACCGTTCGAGATGCTTTCGTTGAGACGAGCCGCGGTTCCCGTCAGTTCGATTCCGCCAGCCAACCCAGCGACCGCTCCGGACAAAACCATTACCCCGAGCACCTTGCGTCGAAGCGAAACTCCGGCGTAGGCCGCGGTTTTGGGGGATGCACCAGCCAATCGAAGCTCGTACCCCCAAACACTGCGGTTCACCAACCAGGCGAAACCAAAGATGACGGCCAACGCAATCAAACCGCCGATGTGGGTTCGTTCCCACAGCACACCAAGCCCGGCTCCGTCAGGTTTCGCCGTGATCTGCGGGAAACCGAAACCATCCGGGTCTTTCCACGGGCCGTTTTCTAGGTAACGGATCAAGCGAAGCGCAACCTCGTTGAGCATCAACGTGGTAATGATCTCGCTCACGCCGATCTCGGCCCGAGCCAAACCAGGACCTAACGCCCAGAGCGCACCACCCAGCGCGGCACCGAGCAGCATGGCGACAATCAACACTGGGGACGGCCAGTCAGCACCGATCCGACCAACCAGCGTGGCGGCCGTCGCCCCGAACAGGATCTGCCCTTCTGCACCAATGTTCCAAAGCCCCATCGTGGCCGCGATGCTCACCGCTAAACCGGCGAGCGCCAACGGAACTGCCCGGTTAAAGGTGGAGCTCAACGAGGCAGCCGAGCCGAAGCTGCGATCCCACATCCGCGTGTACGTCTCCAGCACCGGGTCGCCAGCTACGGCAAGAAGCACCGCTCCGACCAGCAAAGCGAACAGCAAGCCAAGCACAAACGCCAGAGGTTGTCCTCCGCGCAGCGGCTGCTCGCGGCGACGCAGCACCGCCCGTTTCACGCCGTTGCCCCCATCATCGCCTCACCAATTTCGACCCTGCTCGTGGCCCGAGCATCGAAGGCACCAACCACTCGCCCTTCCACCATCACCAGAATCCGATCTGCCAACGCCAACAACTCGTCCAGGTCTTCGGACACGACCAAAACCGCGGTCCCCTCGTCACGTTGTTGCACCAGAAGGCGTTGAATGGCCCGCACCCCGGAAACGTCGAGGCCGCGAGTCGGCTGGGAGGCGACCACCACATCAGGGGCGCTGCTCAATTCACGTCCGAGAAGCAACCGTTGCAGGTTGCCACCCGAAAGGCCTGCCAGCGGTGCGTCCCGCCGGCCGATCTTCACTTCGAAATCGTTGATGATGCGGTCGCACAAATCGCGAGCCCGCGTCCAGGACAGCAACGGACCTCGCCGCAGCGAACGGTATTCGCGCATCATGGCGTTTTCCGTAGCTGGGAGTTTGGGGGCCAGACCAACCCCCACCCGATCTTCAGGGATGTAGGCCAGACCAGCCCGAAACCGGCGCTGCGGCGACGCCTGAGTGACATCGGCTTGCATGACTTCAATCGTGCCCGACTTCACGGGCTGCAAACCGGCGATGGCATCGGTCAACGACCGTTGGCCATTCCCGGCTACCCCGGCGATCCCGACGATTTCGCCACTACGGACCGAAAACGTCACGTCCTGCACTGCGGGCAGGCCCCGGCTGTCGAGAACCGAAAGGTTTTTGACCACCAGCGCCGGGTCGCCCGGCATCGAAACCGAGACGCTGACCGGCTCGATGCTGGCTTCGCCGACCATCAGCTCGGCCAGCGAGCTGGCGTTGGCATCGGCGACCGAAATCGAGGACGCCACGGTTTTGCCACCCCGTAACACGGTGGCTTCATCACAGAACGAAACGACCTCGTCGAGTTTGTGGGAGATGAAAATGACCGAGCGCCCTTCGGCGACCGTCCGGCGAAGCACCTCCCCGAGTTCGACCGCTTCTTGCGGGGTGAGCACGGCGGTGGGTTCATCAAGCACCAGCACTTTGGCGTCGCGCCACAGCGCTTTGAGGATCTCTACCCGCTGGCGCTCACCCATCGAGAGCTGCCAGACCGGGCGATCCGGTTCGACATCGAAACCGAACCGTTCCGCGAGGTTGGCCACTTCAGCTTCTGTGGCGGCCATGTCAAGGATCCGGGGGGCGTGACCCAGCACGATGTTTTCGGCCACGGTGAAGGTCGGCACCAGCCGAAACTCCTGGTGGACCATCCCGATTCCTGCCGCCAGCGCGTCAGCCGGGGAAGAGAACCGTTGCGCAACTCCGTCGATACGAACCTGTCCTTCGTCGGGGAGGTACACCCCGGCGAGGCAGTTCATCAACGTGGTCTTTCCCGCGCCGTTCTCACCGAGTACGGCGTGCACCGTGCCGGGGCGAACCGTGAGGTTCGCCCCGGCATTGGCGATCACGCCAGGAAAGCGTTTCCAAATGCCATCGAGTTCGACGGCCGGTTGGATCACCCTGCGGCCGAGCCGACCACGCCTTCGACGAAGAAGCTCATACCGAGCAACGCGCCATCGTCGGGGGTGACGCCAGCGGCAATCGCTTCGTTGCCGTCCTGATCGAGAATTGGTCCGGTAAACGGATCGAAGCTCCCGTCGATGATCGCAGCGGCCCGTTCGGCCACCAGATCGCGGGTCTCCTGAGTAACGTCGTCAGCGATGCTGCCGATCTGCACCAGTCCGGTTTCCATACCGTCCCATTGCGCCCCACCGGCGTAGCTGCCGTTACCGACCGCTTCGATCAGCGAGGTGTAGTACGGACCCCAGTCCCAGATGGCGGAAGCCAAGTAGGCGTTTTCGGCGAATGCGCTCATGTCCGAGTTGTAGGAAACCCAGCGGGCGCCGGCCGCTTCGGCTCGTTCACCGACTGCGGTCGAGTCCTGATGCATGGCAAGCACGTCCATGCCCTGATCGAGCAGGGCCTGAGCGGCGTCGCCTTCAACGGCCGGATCGAACCACGTCGACGTCCAGTTGACGGTAACCGTTGCCTCCGGGTTCACGGCCCGCACACCGAGCGTGAAGGCGTTGATGCCACGGATGACCTCGGGGATCGGGAAGGCAGCGACGTAGCCGATGTTGCCCGACTCGGACGCGGCACCGGCCATCAAACCGGTCAGGTAGCGAGCCTGGTAGATCCGGCCGAAGTAGTTACCAAAGTTGGTGTCGTTGCTGAGGTAGCCGGTGGCGTGAGCGAACGCCACGTCCGGGTATTCCTCGGCCAGTGCAGCCATCGCATCCATGTAGCCAAACGAGGTGGCAACAATCAGGTTGGCACCATCGGCGATGAAGTCACGGACTGCCTGGTCAAACTCCGGGCTGCCTTCGGCAATGTTTTCGATGGTGAGCGTGGTTGCCCCGGTCGCCGTTTCGGCTGCCTGACGACCCTGATCGTGGGCCCAGGTCCAACCGGCATCACCCGGTTCACCGATATAGACGAACGCCGCGGTGACGTCAGACGCCCCACCGGAGCTCGCCGCGTTGTCAGAATCCGAAGCGCCATCATCCCCACCACAAGCAGTGGCAAGAACGGTGAACGCAAGCATCAATGAAAGCAATTGCCAGAGTCGGCGACGCATATTTCTTCCTCCCAGTATGGAACAGCCACAAACTACGACATTTACCCGCTGTGTCAATTGGGAACCGGCACGAATTTACCGACCTGAAACATTGCTCGAATGTCAGCTATCGGAACGCTGAATCGCTCGCTCATCGGTGCCGAGATAACTAGCGATGACCAGTGGGTTGTCGCGCACGGTTTGTGGGTCACCTTCGGCAATCACCGACCCGGATTCGAGGCAATACACCCGGTCGCTGATGCTCATCACCAACGGAATGTCGTGTTCGATCA
>JAFMKU010000039.1 GCA_017852795.1 Candidatus Neomicrothrix sp. | reverse complement strand
ACGCCAAGCGGGACGAACGTTCATCGAGAGCGTCTCGTTAGCTTCGCATTTGGCAAACGTGGGCGACGCCAAAACGCTGGTGCTTCACCCGGCTAGCACCACCCATCAGCAGCTTTCGGCCGAAGACCTTCAGGCGGCGGGGATCAGCGAAGATTTGATCCGGGTGTCGGTCGGGATCGAAGACGTCCGCGACATCATCGACGACTTGTCCGGTGCCTTGAAGGCATCGCAGCGCTAGGGGAGACCGATGGACCATCGCATGAACGGCCAACGGGTTCGCTACGCCAACGGTGGACGGGATCACGACCGGTCGCTTCCAGCCGTGGTGCTGATCCACGGCTCAGGGATGAACCGCACGATCTGGCAGTTACAGACCCGCTTTCTGGCTCACCACGGTTTTCGGGTAGCGGCGATCGACCTTCCCGGCCATGGTGGTAGCGACGGTCCGCTGCGGGAAACCATTCCGGAGATGGCCGAATGGCTCACCGAGGCTATTCATTCCATGGGGTTAGGCCCCGCCCACCTCGTTGGCCATTCGATGGGGACCTATGTGGCGCTCGAAACCGCGGCGCAGCACCCGGAACGGGTAGCGTCGCTGGTGTTGATGGGTACCGCGGGGGCGATGCCGGTCCATCCGGAACTGCTTCAGTCCGCTTCCGATGATCTCCCGCATGCCAGCGACCTGATGTCGGCCTGGGGGTTCGGTGCACCAGCTCACATTGGCCGCCACGCCACGCCAGGAATGTGGGCGATCGGTTATTCCCGGGCGCTGGTCGATCGTTCCCGTCCAGATTCTTTGGCGGTCGACATGGCTGCCTGCAACAGCTACCAGTCGGCGGTGGAAGCCGCTAAAGCGGTGACTTGTCCGGTGACGTTCGTCCTCGGTGCGCTCGACAAGATGACCCCAGTGAGGAAAGCCTCCGAGCTGATCGACGCGATACCGCATTCTCGGACGGTGACGTTGCCCGGAGTGGGGCACATGATCCCCGTTGAAGCCCCCGACGCCGCGCGCGAAGCGATCCTTGAAGCGTTGCGTGAGGCTTAGGCCTCAGCCGGACCCGACTGCACCCTGAGCGGCGAATCGACAAGGTCGGGGACGCGGCTCCAATCCAGCGACACTTCGGTCCAACCCCGGACCGAGTTGATCAGCCAAACCCGAGAAGCTCGGCGCAGGTCGGCACCCCGGATCGCAGATTCGCGAATCCGGCGGTTGGCGAGAAGCTCGGCCCGGAACGTTCCAGGAAGCAGCCCGGCGACCACCGGTGGGGTGAGGCGCTCACCGTCGATCTCGGCGACCAGATTGGCGATGGTTGACTCGGTGAGCTCCCCGGTGTCGTTGAACAGCAAAACATCGAACGCTTCAGGAAACCGCGCTCGGGCCTGGTCGTAACGTTCTCGGCGGGTGGTCTTGTGGCGGAGGAACTCGTCGCTGGCGTCGATGGGGCGATCGTCGAACACCACGGTGGGCCGGACAGCCGGTGACGGAAGCGGATGAGATTCGAGTTCGATGCGGCCTTCAAGGTCAACGAGGAGCCGCACCAGCACCCCTACTTCGGAACGAATGCCGTCAAGGCGGCGGCGTACCTCTTCACGATCCAGATCAAACCCGAAATGGGTGGCGGTGGTCTGCAACCGGTCAAGGTGGCGATCAAGCAAGATGGCGCCCGCCCCCGGTTCCCAAGCCAGCGTTTCGAGAAGGCGGAACGGTTGCGAAGCGCGATGGAGCACACGGGCCTTGTCGTGGGCTTCCTGCCATTCCGCAGTGGGGTCCGAATCCCAGACGATGCCACCTCCGACCCCGTAGCGAACCCGGCCCGCAACCCGGTCAACGAACGCGGTTCGTATGGCGATGTTGAACTCGAAATCGCCTCCTGGTTCGATCGCGCCGATGCTGCCGGTGTAGATCCCCCGAGGGGTTTGCTCAAGATCGACGATCAGACCCGCAGTGCGTACCTTTGGTGCTCCGGTAATGGAAGCCCCAGGAAACGTGGCGCTGAAAATTTCCATCAAACCGGCGCTGGTTTCCCCGCTGACTGTCGATGTCAGCTGGTGAACGGTCGGGTAGCTCTCGACGGTGTGCAACTCGGTGGTTCGGAGACTGCCGATGCGGGCCAGGCGACCTAGGTCGTTGCGAGCCATGTCGACGATCATCGTGTTCTCGGCCCGGTCTTTGTCGCTGGAGATCAGTTCATCGGCGAGTTGGCGATCCACGGCCGGGTCCGGATGCCGGGGTCGGGTTCCTTTCATCGGTCGGGTTATCAGTTCGTTGCCGTGGCGACGAAGAAACAGTTCGGGGGATGCCGAACAAATCGCCCGGTCACCGAAATCGAGGTAGGCGAGATGGTCGGCCCGTTGCGCCCTCGCCAAGGCAGCGAAGAAAGCCATCGGGTCGCCGTCGAAGCTGGCGTCGAGCCGGATGGTGTAGTTCGTCTGGTAGGTCTCACCGGCGGCGATATGTGCTTTAACCGTGTGGATGTCTCGTGCGAACTGGTTCTGGTCGCGGCTCGCAGACCACGGTCCGATCGAGAACGCCGCGCCGGCTGGTCCTCGAGATGGCTGTGCTTGGTCGAACGCGGCGAACGACACTAGCGGTAGGTCGGGGTCGCGAAGAGCCCGAAGGGCCGGGTCGAACGCGGGTGCCGCGTCGTAGGACACCATGCCCACCACCCAAAGACCGTCACGGCTCGCGGCGTCGGCCGCGTTGAGGGCGGTTGCCACCTCGCCGGTCTGGTCCGCTTCGAAGGTGGCGATGGGGTGAGAGAATCGCAGCCAGCGTCGACCCCCTGAGGCTGGGTATCGCAGCAGCGCGGCATGGAGCGGCATCCCCAGAAGTATGCCCGCTACGCTGCGAGACGGATGCCCATGACCCGGTATGCGAGGACAGAAGAGTCTCCGTACCTTCGGCGTGCGCTTGTGCACGCCGGCAGCGACGCGGCCATGGCGGTGTCGAACCGCATGTATCACCTGCTCCACTACGGCGATCCAGTGGCTGAATATTGGGCGTTGGTGGAGGGAGGAACTCTGGCCGACGTGGCCTACGAGCGGCAGGTGGAGATCAGCGGACCTGATGCGATGGCGTTTGCGCAGATGCTGACCTGCCGCGACCTCAGCCGCTGTGAGGTGGGCCAGTGCAAATACATCTTTCTCACCAACCAAGCCGGAGGGATCGTCGCTGATCCGGTACTGCTCCGGCTCGACGAGAATCGTGTCTGGTTGAGCGCGGCGGATGCTGGAGTGCACCTGTGGTGTGAAGGTCTAGCGCTGCGGTCGGGTCTTGACGTCGCGGTCTCATCACCGGATGTGGCGCCGGTGCAGGTGCAGGGCCCACGGGCGGTGGACATCATGACCGACCTGTTCGGTGACGAAATCGCCGATCTCGGGTATTTCCGACTGGTGCAAAAAGTCCACGACGGGTTGGAACTGGTGATCTCACGCAGCGGCTGGGGTGAGGCGTTGGGGTTCGAGATCTACGTGGTGAACGCCCGAGCCAACCAGAACGCCGCGGCCGAACAATGGTGGGACACGGTGCTGCGGGCGGGGGAACGGCACGATCTGATGGTGGCAAGCCCGAATCATGTTCGTCGGATCGAGGCGGGGATGCTGGCCTACGGCTGCGACCTTGACGAAACCACCAATCCGTTCGAAGTTGACATGGGTTACGCCTGGATGGTGAACCTGAACCATCCCGAAGATTTCGTGGGTCGAGCGGCGCTGGAATGTCTTCGCGAGACCGGTCCGAGCCGCCGGTTGGTGGGGGTTGACATAGACGGTCCACCACTTGGTTCGTTTGTTGACGGACTGATGCCACGGTCCCTCGATGCTCGAGTTGACGGTGTCTCGGTCGGATCTGTCACCTCGGCATGTTTCTCACCTCGCCTCGATCGAAACATTGGATATGTCATGCTTCCCACCGGTTTAGCTGCGCTAGGTAGCAGACTGTCGATCGACCACCCACGTTTCGGGGCGCTCAGCGCAACGACCGTCGAAAAACCGCATTGGAATCCATGACCGAGCCGGCACCATTGGACACACCTGAGGAAGAACCTCTCGAGGGCGGTCCCTGGATTGAAGGGAACCCGGTCGCCGCGGCTCGGGCCTTGCTGGTTGGCGTGTTTTTGCTGATGATCGGCAACGGTCTTCAAGGCTCGCTGGTGGGGGTGCGCACCGAGACGGAAGGGTTCACGGTCACCGTCGCCGGTGTGGTCATGGCCGCCTACTTCGGGGGTTTCCTGGCTGGCAGCCGCTACGCGGAGTTTCTGCTCGCACGGGTGGGACACATTCGAGTGTTCGCCGGGTTGGCATCGCTGGCCTCCACCGCGGCGTTGGTTCACGCAGTGTTCGTCAACCCGGTCACCTGGGGGTTGATGCGGGTCGCTACCGGACTGTGCATGGCGGGGTTGTTCGTGGTTTGCGAGTCTTGGCTCAACGACTTGTCAACCAACCAGACCCGGGGACGGATGCTTTCGCTGTACATGGTTGCCACCATGGGCGGCATGACGTTGGGCCAGTTTCTGCTCTACCTGGCCGATACCGATGGCCCCGAATTGTTCATGTTGTCGTCGGTGCTGGTCTCGGCGGCGTTGATACCGGTGGCGTTGTCGGCATCGAGCAACCCGCCGTTGATGGTGCCCGAGGCAATGTCAGTCAACGAGCTGTTCCGGGTGTTGCCAACCGGCATTGTTGGCGCTTTTCTCAACGGTGCCGCGGTGGGAATCATGACCGGTCTGGGTGCGGTGTATGCGGTGGCGGTCGACGTTCCCACCGAACGGATCCCGTACTTTTTGGCTGCTCCGCTGTTCGGTTCGCTGGTGTTCCAGTGGCCGATCGGTTTGTTATCGGACCGGGTCCCGCGGCGCGGGGTGATGGCGAGCGCGGCGTTCCTTGCAGGGTTGTTGTGCATTGTGCTGGCCGCAACCGCCGATGGGTCCTGGTTGGCGATTGGGTTGATGGCGGCATTAGGCGCGACGTCGTTCCCGCTGTATTCGCTCAACATCGCCTACACCGCGGACTGGTTGCCCAACAGCAAGCTCACCGCGGCGTCGGCGGTGCTGGTGCGGATCAACGGGATCGGAGCGTTGATGGGTCCGCTGCTGGCTACCGCGGTGATCGCGATGACCCGTTCGGTTGCCTACTTCTGGACGATGTCGTTGATGAACTTTTTGCTGGTCGGATTCTTGGTGTACCGAATCGCAGTGGTTGACGCGCCAGCGGTGAACCGCCAGCGGAGCTTCGTGGCGTTCCCGGCTCGAGCTTCGACGGTTGCGATTGGTCTAATGCGCGGTCAGCGCGAGCGACCACCGGTCGAATAGCTTCCTGGCCTAATAGTTGGCGTCAGGCATGGCAGCCTTGCGGCGGCCGATGTAGTCGAGCAGTTCGGCGTCGATCGCGTCGTCGAGTTCTGGTCCCACATGGTCGGCCAGCATCCGCTTCCAGGTCCGGTTGGCCCGCTCGGCCGAAGTCAGGCTGCCCTCATCGGTCCATTGTTCGAAGCTGTTGTTGTCGGCTTGCGACGAACGGTAGAAGGCGGTTTCGAAGTTGGTGAGGGTGTGCGCGTTGCCGAGGAAATGTTCACCGTGGGGGTTGGTCCGGAAGGCATCCATGGCCTGACCGTTTTCGGTCATGTCCACCCCGCGAGCGTAGACCTCCATCATGCCGAGCTGGTCGGCGTCAAGGATCAATTTCTCGTAACCAAACGTCAGGCCGCCTTCCTGCCAGCCAGCCGCGTGGAGCACGAAGTTCACGCCGGCCATAACCGCTGGAAGGATCGAAGATGCCGATTCGTAGGCAGCCTGAGCGTCAGGGAACTTCGAGGCGGTCAACTGGCCGCCGGACCGGAACGGCACACCGAGCCGTCGGGCCAGCGAAGCCATGACATGGGTGGCCTGCCCACCTTCGGGGGTTCCAAAGGTCGGCGCTCCGGTAGCCATCGACATTGACGAGGCGAACGTGCCAAAAATCATGGGAGCACCAGGTCGAACCAACTGGTAGTAGGCCATTCCCGACAGTGCTTCGGCGAGTGCTTGGGCCGCTAAACCGGCAACGGTCACCGGCGACATTGCCCCGGCCAGAATGAACGGTGACAAAATCGCGGCCTGGTTGGCTCGCGCATATTCGGTGGCCGCCCCGAGCATGGTGGCGTCCCAGCGCAGGGGTGACGAGGCGTTGATGAGCGAGGTCATCACCGTGCGATCCTGAAGGTCACCTCCAAACGCGATCCGGCTGAGTTCGATCGAGTCCGCGGCTCGTTCGGCGGCGGTCACCGAACCCATGTAGGGCTTGTCGCTGTATTTGATGTGGGCGTAGACCATGTCAAGGTGCCGCTTATTGACCGGTACGTCCACCGGTTCGCAGACGGTTCCCCCGCTGTGGTGCAGATACGGCAGGTCGTAGACCAGCTTGACGATGTTCTGGAAGTCTTCGATGGTGCCGTACCGACGTCCGTTGTCGAGATCGAAAACGAACGGTGAACCGTAGTTGGGGGCGAACACGGTGGTGTTGCCACCGATCTTTACGTTCCGAGCCGGGTTGCGAGCGTGTTGGGTGAAACTGGACGGAGCGTTGTTCCGGATGATCTCGCGGCACAGGCCTTTCGGGAAATACACCATCTCGCCGTCGACTCGAGCACCGGCCTGGCGCCAGAGGTCCAGCGCCTCCGGGAATTCCTGAAAGGCCACGCCGACGGTGGCGAGGATCTCGTCGGCGTTCGCTTCGATCGTGACCAGTTCGTCTTCGGTGACCATCTCCGCCGGAGGTATGCGACGTTCGAGATACGGGCGGGTAACCGCCCCGGCACTCGCCCGAGATGCTTGACGCCCGGCTCGGCCGCCGCTCCGGCGTCCTCGTCGACCGCTGTCGTCGCCGGTTTCGGGTTGCTCGTTGCTGGTGTCGTGGTTGCTCATGGTGGAGCGGCTCCTAGGTTGCGGGCTGAACTCGAGGGTAGGGACGCCGGTCTAGTTTCGGCGCCGACGGCGGTTGCTGGACTGGACGGCAGGCTGGCGGGTAGGCAAGTCGATGGCCGCCGCGAGGTGCGGGGAAGGAGCGGAGGCGTGCGGGAACGCCATGGCCGCGATGAACAACTCTTGGAAGCGGGCTTCGGTTGCGGTTTCGATCTTTTCGATCTCCATCACGGCTTGCGCGACTTCTTGGCGCTGCTGGGCCGAGACCAGCATCCGGACCGCACCCGCCCCGGAAGCGTTGCCGACCGCAGTGATGCCAGCAACCGGGCAGTCGGGGACCAGTCCGAGGACCAGCGCGTACAGCGGGTCGATGTGAGCACCGAAGGCACCGGCCAGTCGGATGTCAGAGATCTCGTCGATCCCTGCGTGTTCCATCAGCAGGTCGATACCGGCTCGCAGCGCGGCGCCGGCGAGTTGAATCTGACGAACATCATTTTGAGTAATGGTCAGTGGAGGTTCGTTGCCGGTGGCCGCCCGAATCACATAGGCAAACGTGCGGCCATCTTCGACGATGCGCTCGGACCGGGCGGCGTTCTCACCGCGAATTACCCCGTTTTCATCGCAGATACCCGACAGGTACATTTCGGCCACAACTTCGATGATGGCCGAGCCGCACAGCCCGGCGATCGCCAACCGTCGGGTTTGCTCTGCGAAGCCGGGTTCGTCGCTCCAGGCTTCGGCTCCGATAACTCGGTAGCGAGGTTCGAACGTGTCCCGGTCGATCCGGATGCGTTCGATAGCGCCCGCGGTGGCTCGCATACCGCAACTGATTTGGGCTCCTTCAAACGCGGGCCCGGTCGGAGAGGACGCAGCGTAGGTGCGACCGTTAGCCCCGAGCACGATCTCGGCGTTGGTGCCGACATCGACCAGCAACTGGGATTGTTCGCTGCGATGCGTTGCCTCGTTGAGGGTGGCGGCAGCGGCGTCGGCTCCGACATGGCCTGCAATGCATGGGCCAACCAGCACGCTCGCTTGCCGAAGGTCGATCTCAAGGTCGCTGGCTCGCAGGTTGACCGGTTCGGACACCGTGAGGGTGAACGGTGCTGCCCCCAGCGCAGTGGGATCTATCCCGAGCAGGAGATGGTGCATGACCGGGTTTCCGACCAGCACCAGATCGTGGATCCGTTGACGGATCGTTGAGGGGTCGTCGGGGTGGGCGGCGTTGGCCAAGTCGTCGACGAGGTCGTTGAGGGCGTGGCGGACCGCACCGGTGAGTTCGTGTTCGCCGCCCGGGTTCATCATCACGTAGCTGACCCGGCTCATCAGATCCTCACCGAAGCGGATCTGCGGGTTCATCGCCCCGGCGGTCGCCAGCACCTCACCGCTGCTCAGATCGACGAGATAACCGGCAATGGTGGTGGATCCGACATCGATCGCGATGCCGTACACCGACTCGTCGAAACCGGGCCGAACCGCCAGCACCGTCCCGTCGAGCGACACGATGGCGGTGACTCCCCGTTGGCCTTCGACGATGGCGGGATGGAGTTCGTTGAGCGCCGACAGATCCAAGGTGACCGCGGCAAGGCCCCAGTCGCGAAGGAGTGCCTCGCGTAGGAGTTCAACTTCGCTTCGTTCATCGCCGAGTTCAGGGTCGGCCAGTTCGACATAGCGAGCGTGGATCAGCGGATCCACCACCAGATCGGGAAGGTTGATGGCTTTACGGACCACCGGTCGATGCACCTGGCTGGACGCTGGAATGTCGGCCACCACGTCGCCGTGCACGGTGGCCTGACAGCCGAGCCGTTGACCGTTGTCGATCGGCCGGCGCCCTCGGTAGGCGCCTTCGGTGGTGGTCCAGGAGTTGAGCGCCGTTTCGTCCGAGGAGATGCCCCATTTGGGGAAATCGCCGAATGACGGTGCTACCTGACAGCGTCCACAAAGACCACGGCCACCACACGTCGAGTCAAGGTCAACCCCGGCCTGGCGCGCCGCGTCAAGCAACGAAGTCCCCGAAGCGACCGTCGCCTTGACGCCGGCTGGCGTGAAGACCACGCTGACTTCGGTGGGCGTCCGCGGCTCGGTGGTCACGTCAGGAAGCAGTGGTGCGTCGTCGTCCGCCGCCGCGGCGGCGCCCACCGGCCGCGCCGACCTCGTCCGGGTCGCGGTTGGCCCGGATCCAGCTGGCACAGTTTTCGTCCTGGCCGTTGAGCACGTCGGCGGCCATGATCGCCGTCTTTACCTCGCTGTGGAGCGGGTTCATGATGGCCGACGTCATACCGGATCCGATCGCCATGGCCAGAAACGTTCCGGTGATGTGGTGGCGGTTGGGAAGTCCGAAGCTCACGTTGGAAGCACCACAGGTGGTGTTCACACCGAGTTCGCTGCGCAGCCGACCAACGAGTTCGAACACTTGACGCCCGGCGGTGCCCATCGCACCGATCGGCATCACCAGCGGGTCGACGATCACGTCGGCGCTGGGAATGCCGTAGTCGGCTGCACGGTTGACGATTTTGCGTGCCACCTCGAAACGAACGTTGGGGTCCTCGGAGATTCCGGTCTCGTCGTTGGAAATCGCCACCACTGCGGCGCCGTGTTTGGCCACGAACGGAAGGACCCGTTCGAGGACTTCTTCTTCACCGGTGACCGAGTTGATCAACGGTTTGCCGACGTACACCTCGATCGCCGCTTCGAGTGCTTCCACGATCGACGAGTCGATGGCGATCGGCACGTCGGTCACCGACTGAACTTCTTGGATCGCTCGAACCAGCAGCGCCGGTTCGTCAGCCAGCGGGATACCGGCGTTGACGTCAAGCATCTGAGCACCGGCTTCGACTTGGGCCAAAGCATCGGCAACGACCCGGCTGAAGTCGCCGTTTTTCATCTCTTCGGCCAACAGCTTGCGTCCGGTTGGGTTGATCCGTTCTCCGATCATGACAAAGGGTCGCCCGAAGCCGATCACCACTTCTTTGGTGGCCGAACTGATAATGGTGTCGGTCATGGACTGTCCTCCTGTGCAGGGTGATCTGGGTGTTCGGTCGCTGTTCCTCCGGCGCGCACCAGCGCTTCGAGGCGGTCACGATCGAAGTAGGTTTCGAGTTGTGCAGCGGTGTGGCGAGCCAGCTCACCGGCGTCGCCGTCAACCGCGGTGGTTTCCCGGCGCCACTCGTTGACGTAGTCATCGGTGGAGGTGAGCCCGGCGACGGCGGCGGCTCGGTCGATGGCGACCTGAAAGCGATGGTCGAGCAGGACCTGTTCTTTGGTGCCGTCGGTCAACGTGGCGGTGACCTGCGCCGGAATGTCGCGCCAGTAAATGGTCACGATGCTTGGTCCTGATCGTCCGCGTCGGCTCACGCCGGTTGTTCCTGACCGGTTGCGACCCTCACGACGGCCGGGGTCAGTTCACCGAAACCGGTGAACTGGTGCACGAAGGCAAGTTGGAGTTGTGCGGCGGCGGCTCGAGCTTTGGCCAGCAGTTCTGGATCGTTGCTTTGGGCGAGGTAGACGACCTTGGTGTAGTTGCCGAAATACTGTTCGAGGAGTTCGGGATGTTCGGTGATCCCGAGACCGTCGAGCACCAACCGGTTGAAGTGTCGGGTTAGGTAGTCGGTGAGGTAGAACGCGGTTGGGTCGTCGCCGTGGAGCGCATCGAAGGCTTTTTGACCGGTGAAGAACTGGTAACAGTGGGCGCCTTCAAGCATCTCCACCCCGGCTTCACGACAGACTTCAGCGAGTCGGCCACCGGTTCCGCAGTCGGCGTAGCCGACCAGAATGCGGTCGTAGTTGTTGCGGGCCTGTTCGAGGCGCTGGCGCACGGCGTCAGGGATCCGTTCGGGACGGTTGTGGAGGATGCCCGGAAGGCATTCGACGGTGACGTTGTCGAGGTTGTTGAGCCGGGTGATGTCCCCAAGCTCACGGGCCAGCGCACCGCAGGCCAGTACCAGCACCTGAGGCGGCCCGCTCATGCAGCTCGTTTAGCGCTGACCAGAGCCGATGCGGTTTCGGCGGCCACCGCCGCGTCGCGACAGTAAGCGTCGGCCCCGATCGCGGTTCCGAACTCTTCGTTGAGCGGTGCGCCGCCTACCAGCACGATGAAATCGTCACGCAGACCCTTTTCGACCAGGGTGTCAATGACCACCTTCATGTACGGCATGGTGGTGGTGAGCAGCGCCGACATACCGAGGATGTCGGGTTTGTGTTCTTCGAGCGCGGCCAGGAACTCGTCCACATCGGTGTTGATCCCGAGGTCATAGACTTCGAACCCGGCGCCTTCAAGCATCATGCCCACCAAGTTTTTGCCAATGTCGTGGATGTCGCCTTTGACGGTACCGATCACGACGGTACCGATCGGTTCAGCACCCGTTTCGGCCAACAGGGGCCGCAGGATGCTCATCCCGGCTTTCATGGCGTTAGCCGCGAGCAGCACCTCAGGAACGAAAAGAATGCCGTCCCGAAAGTCGATGCCGACGATGCGCATCCCTTCCACCAGGGCATCGTTGAGGACCCGGCCCGCGTCCCAACCCCGTCCGAGCAGGATGTTGGTCCCTTCGACGATCTCGTCTCCGAGGCCGTCATAGAGATCATCGTGCATCTGCGCGGTGAGGTCTTCGTCGCTCAGCGAATTGAGGTCGAGTTCTTCTTCGTCGGACATGAACGGATCCCCTGCTCAGAAAGGACCGCTAGCGAGCGGTAGTTGGGTAGATGTAGGACGCTCGGATGGTTCCCCGGCCGAGGCTGCTGTCCCGTATGGTGGAACTGTACCGTATCCTGAAACAAGGCTGGCGAAAAGACCGGCACGGTCTTTCCCGCAGGTCGTCGGTGTCGGGCGAACCAGACCGGCAGTTAGCCTGTTCGCCCATGGCCGAGGACATCCCACCGCACCGCTACGACGCAGCCACCGCTGACGAGCTGGAGACCCGGTGGCAACAGCAATGGCGCAGCGCGGGAACCTACGACGCCCCAAACCCGAGCGGTCAACTTTCCACCGATCCGGGTGGGGTCGCCGGTCGCCCCAAGCTTTTCATCATGGACATGTTCCCGTACCCCTCAGGGGCGGGCCTGCACGTCGGCCATCCGCTCGGGTACATCGCCACCGACGTCTACGCCCGGTTCAAGCGCATGACCGGTTTCAACGTGCTCCACACGATGGGGTTCGATGCCTTCGGACTCCCCGCCGAGGAACACGCCCGCCAAACCGGCGAGCATCCCCGGGTCAATACGGAAGCCAACATCGCCAACATGACCCGACAGCTCGATCGGCTTGGTTTGGGTCACGACAAGCGACGGGTGGTGGCCACCACCGATCAGGCCTTTTACCGCTGGACCCAGTGGATCTTTCTTCAGATCTTCAACGCCTGGTTCGACCAGGACCAACACCGGGCCCGACCGATCGACGAGCTGATCGCCGAGTTTGATGCCGGCACCCGGCACCCCAAAGGCGGCGAGCAGTGGGCCAGCCTGGACGCCGTGCAGAAACGGGCGGTGCTTCAGGGATACCGGTTGGCGTACCTCGACGACGCACCGGTCAACTGGTGTCCGGCCCTTGGAACGGTGCTAGCCAACGAGGAAGTGACGGCCGAGGGTCGTTCTGAACGGGGCAACCATCCGGTGTTCCGCCGGCCGCTCAAACAGTGGATGATGAGGATCACCGCCTACGCCGATCGGCTCATCGAAGACCTTGATCTGCTGGATTGGACCGATTCGATCAAGACGATGCAACGCAACTGGATCGGCCGATCTCAGGGTGCCCACATCGACTTCGGACCGATCCGGGTTTTCACCACCCGCCCAGACACGGTGTTTGGCGCGACCTACATG
Source organism: Candidatus Neomicrothrix sp. (assembly GCA_017852795.1). Classification (GTDB taxonomy): domain Bacteria; phylum Actinomycetota; class Acidimicrobiia; order Acidimicrobiales; family Aldehydirespiratoraceae; genus UBA11606. Next base: position 9,348 of record JAFMKU010000039.1, on the reverse strand, counting down.
GTGTTGGCCCCCGAGCATCCACTGGTGGACGAGCTGGTGGCGGATCGCTGGCCGGAAGGCGTGAACCCGCTCTGGACCGGTGGGGCCTCAACCCCGGCCGAAGCCGTGGCGGCGTACCGGCAACGGGTGGCGTCGATGTCAGACCTTGAACGCCAAGAGAACAAGGACAAAACCGGGGTGGCTCTGGGTGCGACCGTCCCGAACCCGGTCAACGGTGAACCGATCCCGGTCTTTATCTCCGACTACGTGCTGATGGGGTATGGAACCGGTGCCATCATGGCCGTACCCGCGCAAGACGAACGAGATTGGGAGTTTGCTCAGGGGTACGGACTTCCGATCATTCGTACCGTTCAGCCGCCTGCTGATTTTGATGCGGCGATCCCGGGTGACGGCCCCTATGTCGGAGATGGGGTTGCGATCAACTCCGAGTTCCTTGACGGCTTGGCGGTTGATGAGGCCAAAGTGGCGATCATCGACTGGCTCGAAGCTCGGGGTCACGGTGCAGGAGCGATCACCTACAAGCTTCGGGATTGGTTGTTTAGTCGGCAGCGGTACTGGGGCGAACCGTTCCCGATTGTGTACGACGATTCTGGGATCCCGCTGGCTGTTCCTGAAAGCGAACTACCGGTCGAGTTGCCTGATCTGATGGACTGGGCGCCGCGGGCGCTCGACGAGGACTCGGATCCGGAACCACCGTTGGGGCGGGTGGACGACTGGCGCACCGTCACCCTTGACCTCGGCGATGGACCCGCCAGCTACCAGCGGGAACTCAACACGATGCCGCAATGGGCCGGTTCGTGCTGGTACTACCTGCGCTACCTTGACCCGGCCAATGATCACGTCTTCGCGGACGCAGACGTGGAGCGCTACTGGATGAGCGACAACGACGCGGACCGCGGTGTTGGTGGTGTTGACCTGTATGTCGGTGGGGTCGAACACGCGGTGCTGCATCTTCTCTACAGCCGGTTCTGGCACAAGGTGCTGTTCGATCTGGGCCATGTCAGCGGGCCGGAACCGTTCAAGCGCCTCATCAACCAGGGCTACATTCAAGCGGCCGCGTTCCAAGACAGCCGCGGGGTGTATGTGCCGGCCGAGGAAGTGCAAGGCGATGTCGAGACGGGATTCACGTACCAGAACGAGGCGGTCACTCGCAGCTTCGGCAAGATGGGTAAATCGTTGCGCAACTCGGTGACCCCGGATGAGATGTACGCGGCCTACGGGGCCGACACACTGCGGCTCTACGAAATGTCGATGGGGCCGATCGACCAGGACCGCCCGTGGGAGACCCGGTCGGTGGTGGGGTCGCAACGGCTGCTGCAACGGGTCTGGCGCAATCTCATTGATGAGGACAGCGGTGCAGTGCTGGTGGTTGATGCCGAACCGTCCGACGAGTTGGCCCGCCTGCTGCATCGCACGATCGATGGGGTTCGTAGTGACATGGACAACCTTCGGTTCAACACCGCGATCGCCAAGATCACCGAACTCAACAACGAACTGACCAAAGCCGAAGGCCCGACGCCGCGTCCGGTCGCTGAAGCGATGGTGCAGATGCTGAGCCCCTTGGTTCCCCACGTGGCCGAAGAGTTGTGGCAGCGCCTCGGAGGTCAAGGATCGGTGGTCTGGGCGGCGTTCCCGCAGGCCGATCCAGCTCGGTTGGCCGACGACCAAGTGGAGTTGCCGGTGCAGGTCAATGGGAAGGTTCGGGCCCGGATCTTGGTTGACGCCAACGCCGACGAGGCGACGGTTCAAGCAGCGGCGCTGGCTGAGCCAAACGTCGCTGCCCACCTCGGCGACGGAACGCTTCGCAAAACCATCTACGTCCCGGGGCGGATGGTCAACCTCATCGTTGGCTGACCTCAGCGCGAGCTGGTTCGCGGATCACCGAGGGCGAAAAAAGCAGAAGGCCCACTCCCGGAGGAATGGGCCTTCGTGATGTTTACGCCGGGTTTGTTAGAGCGGCCGGACCTGCAGGGCTTCGTCGCCCTTGCGTCCCGGGCCAATTTCAAACTCGACCTGTTGTCCGTCTTCGAGGGTGCGGTAGCCGTTCCCCTCGATGTTTGAGAAATGAACGAAGACGTCTTCGCCATCTTCACGGCTGATAAATCCGTAGCCCTTCTCGTTGTTGAAGAACTTTACGGTGCCAGTAACCATTAGGGGGAACCCTCGCTTCCTTGCACGCCCATTGTGGGCGTCACTGAAGTGTACGGGGAAGTGGCTCGAATGTGAGGCCGCCCCCAAAATGTTCCGAAATCGCGGGACCAAAACGCACTCGGGTTTTGTTGGTTGTCGTATTGTCAACAGAAAGAATGTATGGAAACATCACATTATGGAGCAGTCCGGAGCCCCCACCACCGATATTCGAACGGTGCCGTCATGGCGGCGAGTTGAGATCGCGTTGATCGACACTGCCCGCCGGGTTCGTACTGCCTTTGACGTTCGCCTTGCCCCGCTGGACCTCAACCTCAACCAGGCGTCGCTGCTGGCGTTCGTCGCCGACTTTGGCGACTGTAACCAGACCCGACTGGCTGAACTGGTCGGGGTTGGCCGTGCCGCGGCGGGGTCAATCGTTGACCAACTCGAAGCTCGCGGGCTCGTTGTTCGCAACCCTGACCCTGACGATCGTCGGGCCTGGCTGGTTGGCTGCACCCCCGCCGGCCGAGACCTTATCGATCAGTTTTACGCCGTCGACGCAGACCTCCGCAAGGAACTCCGCAGCGGCATCAGTCGAGAGGAACGTCAACAATTGGCGTCCTTGCTCGAACGGCTTGGCAACAACGTCGAAGCCATCACCAATCCCCACGTCAGCAACTCCGCCACCGTTGGCGGTGGAGCTACTGGCCCTGATCAAGAAAGCGAGACCCCTCATGATTGAGGCAGTAATCGTCGACGCGGTACGGACCCCGGCCGGTCGTCGCAACGGAAAACTCAAGGATTGGCATCCAGCCGACCTTGGCGCTCATGTCCTCAAGGCATTGCAGGAACGCAACAACCTTGATCCTTCACTGGTTGACGACGTCGTGACCGGTTGTGTCTCGCAGGTTGGAGAGCAGGCATTCAACCTCGGTCGCAGTGCGGTGCTCGCCGCCGGATGGCCCGAGTCGGTGCCCGCTACCACCGTTGACCGCCAATGTGGATCGAGCCAGCAGGCCATCCACTTCGCGGCGCAGGGCGTGATGGCCGGAGCCTACGACGTGGTCGTAGCGCTCGGTGTTGAATCCATGACCCGCATCCCGATGGGAGCCTCAGGGGCCAAGGGCGAACTGGGCATGCCGATGGGGCCGAAAGTGTTTGAGCGCTACGCCGAAACCGGACTCCCGGCTCAAGGCATCGGCGCCGACATGATCGCAGCTGAATACAACCTCAGCCGTGAAGACCTCGACGCGTTCGGTGCGGAAAGCCAACGGCGAGCCGCGCAGGCCACCGCCGAGGGCCGGTTCGATAAAGAGATCATTGCGGTACCGGTCGAAGTTGACGGGGTGACCGAGATGTTCACCAAAGACGAAGGGATCCGCCCCGACACCACCCCCGAAACGTTGGCGCAACTCAAGCCCGCGTTTGCCGAAGATGGCCGGATCACGGCCGGTAACTCATCGCAGATCTCTGACGGTGCCGCCGCGGTGCTGATTATGAGCCGGGCCAAAGCCGAAGAATTGGGCCTCACCCCCCGCGCCCGGTTTACCGGTTTCGCGGTGGCCGGTACCGATCCGGTCACGATGCTCAAGGGACCGATCCCGGTTACCGAGAAGGTGCTGGCCCGCACCGGCATGTCGATCGACGACATCGACCTGTTCGAAATCAACGAGGCGTTCGCATCGGTTGTGTTGGCCTGGCAAAAAGAGACCGGTGCCGATTTGGCCAAGGTCAACGTCAACGGTGGCGCAATCGCCCTCGGCCATCCCCTCGGATGCTCGGGCGCCAAACTCATGACCACCCTGCTCAACGAACTGGAGCGGACAAACGGCACCTACGGGTTCCAAGCCATGTGTGAAGGCGGTGGCCTTGCCAACGCCACGATTATTGAACGGATTGATTCCTGATGCCACGTATGAACCTTGAAGGAAGCTCGTCGATCGTCACCGGTGGCGCGTCGGGGATTGGTGAAGCTTCGGCTCGCCAACTCGCGGCGGCGGGCAGCCGGGTCGTCGTTGCCGACCTCAACGAAGAAAAAGGTCAGAGCGTCGCCTCCGAACTCGGGGGGATCTTCGTCAAATGCGACGTTTCCTCGATTGAGGACGCCGATGCGGCCGTGGCGGCAGCGAGCGAAATGGGACCGCTGCGGGCTTTGGTCAACTCGGCAGGCATCGGATCGGCCGGACGCACCGTGGACCGCAACAATGTTCCGTTCGACCTCAAAACCTTTGAGTTCGTGATCCGTGTCAACCTCATCGGTTCGTTCAACATGCTGAGCCGCGCCGCGGCGGCAATGGCCCAGACCGAACCGCTCGATGCCGATGGTCAACGCGGGGCCATCGTCAACTTGGCGTCAGCGGCGGCCTTCGACGGACAGATCGGGCAATGTGCCTACTCGGCCTCCAAAGGCGGCGTGGTCGGGATGACGTTGCCGATCGCTCGGGACTTGTCGGCGTTGGGGATCCGGGTCAACACGGTGGCCCCAGGGCTGATCGACACCCCGATCTACGGGGAAGGTGAGCAGAGCGAAGCGTTCAAAGCCCACCTTGGCCAGTCGGTGCTGTTCCCCAAGCGGCTCGGTTCGGGTGAAGAGTTGGCGTTCTGTGTCATGGAATGCATCACCAACCCGTACCTCAACGCGGAGACAATTCGTCTCGACGGCGGAATCCGGATGCCACCGAAGTAGGGACGCAACGAACCTCATGTTGTCGTTCGGGTCGGGTCACCGGCCCGGCCCGAACGACGAGGATCAGGCGGTGGGCGCGTGGTGGGACAGCGGACGCTTGCTGAGCGCAAAGAAGAAGGCAATGGCGGGGGCGAGAGCCCAGAGTCCGGCACTGGTACGGAACGAACCGGTAGCGGATTCGGTGAGCGAAAACGCGATCGGTCCGGCGGCTGAGGCCAACACGCCAAGGAACGTCAACGCCCCTTGGATGGCACCGATGTGAAGGGTTCCGAACCAGGTAGGGATCAGGGCTGCCCCAATGGTGCGAGACATTCCGGAGTGGATACCGAGCACGGTGGCGTAGACGATCACCCCCGCGGTCGAGGAAACCGAACCGGCCAGCAGCAAGGTAACGATCAACGCCACCAGCGTGGCCGCCGGGGCGTAACGGGTGCCAATTCGGTCGAGCAGCACCCCCATCGTTGGTGAACCGATCGAAGACCCCAGCACCTGCGGGAGAAACATGATGGCGGCTTCGGTTTCGCTGAACCCGCTCTCTCCAAGCAGCGAAATCTGATGGAAGTTCAACGCAGTGGTCAGCATGGAAGCCAGCGCAGTGGCCAACCCGAGGATCCAGAACGCCCGGGTGCGGACGGCAACGTTGCGATCCAGGCCCCATTCGCCGGTGTGGTTCGGATCGTCATGATCTGGTTCTCGGCCGTCCGGGAACTGGCCGATGGTCTGCGGTCGGTCGATCATCCCGAACCAGGCAATGGGAATGACTAGGGCGGCGACGGTGCCGGCCGCCGCTAACCAGGCGAAACGCCAGTTAAACCCGTCGATCACCAGTGACAACCCGACCGGAACCAGCGCCATCAAGCCCGACGACACCGTCATTGCGATACCGAGGGCAAGCCCTCTTTTCCGCTCAAACCACAACGAAACCGCCACCGTTCCCACCAACGTGAGCGACCCCTGCCCCAGCATTCGGATCATGAAGAACCCGATGGTCAAACTGATGATCCCCTGCACCCCGCTCATTAGGGCCAGCGCCACGGTGAAGCCAACCCCGATCGTGGTCATCGAATAACGCACCCCGACCCGGTCAACCCAGCGTCCCACCGAAGGAAGGGTCAACGAACCCAGAAGGGTGCCGATGGCGTACCCGGCTGCGATGGCGTTCTTGGTGAGTCCGAGATCATCGGCGAACTGGTCGACAAACACGCTCACACCGATGGTCTGACCGGGGCCGGTGAGAGCCAGCACCAAGGTGGATAAGGCCAGAATGCGCCAGCCGGCGAATGCTACGGGGGGTGAGTCCGCGTCGGCGGGTTTTGGCATTCGGGGAGTCTAGGTAGGACGGTGGTGCCCCGGCGTGATGTACTGCAGGGGTGTATTCACCCGACCAGATCGATGCCGTTGTTTTTGACATGGGTGGCGTGTTTGTCGTTCCCAACCCAGACCGGATCAACCACTGGCTGGCGGTGGACGGCGTCACAGAGTCGTTTCCGGTAGACACCGCCATCGACGCCCATTACGTCGGGGTTCGGGCCATCACCGAACTGCTGACCGACCGGGAAGTCAGCGAAGCTGATTTCAGCGTTTGGGGGCATTACGACCGGGCAGCGTTTCGCCACGCCGGGTTCAGCGCGGCCTCCCTCGATGGGGCGCTGGCCACTCGAGATCGGCTTCGCCGTGACGCCCCAGTGGAAGATGTTTGGACCCACCGGATCATTCACAACATCGAAGCGTTCGCGTTGATCGCGCAGTTGCGGCCGGTGGCGATCGTCACCAACAACAACGGGACTGCGGTCCAGCAATGCATCGAACACGGGATCTGTCAGCTTGACGACGGGCCGCTACCGCGTGTCGCGGCCATCGTTGATTCCGCGGTGATCGACATTGCGAAACCGGACCCTCGGATTTTCGCTCCGGCTCTCGACGCGCTCGGAACCAAGGCAGAACGAACGCTTTACGTTGGCGACACTGTGCATGCCGACGTACTCGGAGCGCGGGCGGCGGGAATGCCCGTGGTGCAACTCGACCCGCTGAACCTTCACCACGATCACGACCATTGGCGACTGCCAGACCTGGCCGCGCTCCTTGCCGCGCTTCAAGTTTGACCACCACCAGCCTGTCCGCGGCCGAAGCGCGACGAATTGCCCTCGCCGCGCAGGGTTTTGCCGATCGCCGACCCAACGGGCGGGTTGATCGGCGCCATGTCCGCCGGGTAATGGACCGGGTTGGGCTCCTGCAACTCGATTCGGTTCCGGTGGTGATCCGCACCCAGTACCTGCCACTGTTTTCCCGGCTCGGCCCCTACGACCCTGGCCTGCTCGACCGGGTTGCCTACCGAGACGACGAATGGTTCGAAGCCTGGTGCCATGAAGCATCGTTGCTGCCGATCGAAAACGAGCCGCTGCTGCGCTGGCACAAAGCTCGCTGCCGGCAGGGACAAACCTGGTCGGGATTGGTCGCGCTGGCTCGAGACGAGCCGCGGTACATCGCCGAAGTGCTCGAACAGGTACGCGAACGTCCGTTGGTTGCCGGTGATCTTCGCAATCCTCGTCCGCAAACTGGTCAATGGTGGGGGAGTCGTTCCATTGGTTCGCTCGCTCTTGACTGGCTATTTCGTATCGGCGAAGTGGGGATCCGTCGACGGCCCGGCTTTGCGAAGGAATTCGACCTGCTGGAGCGGATCGTTCCCGCTCCGATCCTGGCCCAACCAACCCCGAGTGAAGCCGATGCCCAGCGGACGTTGGTCGAACAGGCCGCGAGGAGCCTCGGCGTGGCAACGGCCGCTGAACTCGTCGACTATCACCGACTGCCCAAACGCGAAGGAAAAGACCGGGTTGAGGAACTGGTCGAGGCGCAGCAGCTCATCCCGGTTTCGGTCCAAGGGTGGGATCGGGAAGCGTTCCTGCACATCGACGCCGCCCGGGTTCGTTCGATCTCGGCCTGCACCGTGCTTTCACCGTTTGATCCGGTGGTCTGGCATCGGGATCGGGCCCGGCGACTGTTCGGGTTCGACTACCGGCTGGAGATCTACATCCCGGAGGCCCGTCGAGTTCACGGATACTACGTGCTGCCGTTGCTGCTCGGCGATCAACTGGTGGGCCGCATCGACGCGAAAACCGATCGAAGCGCCGGGGTGCTTCGGGTGCAGGCTGCGTTTAGCGAACCGGGCCATGATCCGGCAACAGTTCTCGACGGTTGCCGGGCGGCGTTGAGCGATTTGGCTCAGATGGTTGGTGTTCAGGGATGGATGGTTGATGGCGATCGGGGCGACCTATTGCCGCGGCTTGGTCGAACCGGCAGACTCATCGGATGAAGACGGTCGACTATCAACCGGCGTTGGCTGCGGCGGTGCAGCGATCGCAAGACTGGCTCTCGGGATACGAGCAACGGCCGGTTGGTCCTCCGGTAGACGCCAGCACCCTGCTGGAGCGGGCACCGTTGCTTGCCCTGCCCAACGAGGGGCTGGCCGCCGAGGAAGTCATTGGCGAACTGGTCGACTGGATCGAACCAGGACTTTCGGCGTTGGGATCGGGTCGCTACTTGGCCATGGTCACCGGTGGGGTGCTGCCATCGGCGCTTGCCGCGGACTGGCTGGTGTCGGCGTGGGATCAAAACACGACGTTCGCGCAGCACGCACCGGCCCCGGTGGTTGCTGAGCATCTGGCCGGGCGCTGGATCGTTGACCTGCTGGGGTTGCCTGAAGCGTCGGCGGTGGGGTTTCCCACCGGAGCGCAGGCCGCCAACACGGTGTGCCTGATGGCGGCGCGCAACGCGGTGCTGGAAACCCACGGGGTTGATGTCGAACGACAAGGAGTGGGATCGGGGCCAGCCATCACCGTCATCGGTAACGCCGAGCAGCACGTCTCGATCGACCGATCGGTGCGACTGCTGGGGCTCGGCACCGAAGCGCTGCGGCTGGTCCCCGCCGACTCGACGGGGGCGATGGACCCAACTGCGTTCGGTCAGGTCATGGCCGACATAGACGGGCCGGTAATTGTCTGTGCGCAGGCCGGCAACGTCAACGGCGGCGCCTTCGACCCCCTGGCCGAAATCGCGGCGCTGGTGGCCGAGCGGCGGGCGGTAACCAACGACATCTGGCTTCACGTGGACGGCGCGTTCGGACTTTGGGTGCTCGCCGGGAAGCGCTACCGCCACCTCGCCGAAGGCGCGGCGCTCGCCGACTCGTGGACCTGCGATGCTCACAAATGGCTCAACACCCCGTACGACTGCGGGATCGCCATCGTGGCGGACCGGCAGCGTTTAGCCCGCGCCGTCGGGGTGCGGGCCGGGTACCTGCCTGACCAAGCTGCGGTGGGTGATCCGGTGGACACGGTTACCGAGTTCTCCCGCCGGGCCCGAGGGGTTCCGGTGTGGGCTGCGCTTCGTTCGTTGGGGCGTGACGGGGTAGCCGAACTGGTTGATGGCGCCTGCGACCGGGCCGCCGAGCTGGCCGCGGCGATCGGGTCGGTTGCCGGTCTGGTGGTTCGGGCCCAACAGATCAATCAGGTAGTGGTGGAAGCGCTCGATGAACGTAA
>JAFMKU010000117.1 GCA_017852795.1 Candidatus Neomicrothrix sp. | reverse complement strand
GCAGGCCGCCTGATTGCTGAGCCAGCCTCTGCAGCAGGCGCGCCTCCATCGGCGCAGTCGGTGGCATCAGGCCACGCTGCACTGGCCCAGAGCGCAGCACCGCACGTCCAGCGGCTGGCGCAGCGGCGCCGGCAGCGCCAAGCAGGCCAGCTGTGAGCAGATCGCCGCCCATCATGCCGGCACCAGCGCCGCCAAGCCCAAGCATGCCAGCGACAAGGCGTGGGTCAAAGCGCGCGCCGCCTGCGCCCACGGCCGGCAGCGACGCAACGACCTCCTCGGCTGCGAATGCCAAGTCACCGAGCGGCGAGCGGCCCTCTCCGGTGATGTATTTAGTCCCCTCGCGCAAGCGTGCGGCAGTGCCGAGCGCATTTGGCGTAATCAAGCCGGAGCGCGCCTCGGAGCCGCTGCGGTTCTGGGCGCGCAGCACCGTCAGGTAGTCGCGGTATTTGCCGCGGGTGTCGCGCAGCACGTTATACAGGTCAGGGTCGACGCGCGACACGCCGCGCTCGAGGATGTTGTCCAACGCCTCAGACATCGCCATCGCCGCAACCGCCCGCTCGTCGCCCTTGGACGACTGGACAGCTTTGCCAAGCCGTGTGCGGAACTCTGCAATCGTTGCCCCGCTGATCGGTGTGCCTGTCTGCGCGCTCTCGGTGATGCGATCCAGCGCCTCCTGCACGACGCGCGGCATGTTGGGATCGGAGCTGATGTCCTCAAAGTTCTGCTTGATGCTCAGAGCCGCCTGAACGTCAGCAGCTGTCGGCACCTCGTTCACGACCTCCTCGGCGCGGTCAAACACGGCACCGAGCGACTGCTTGCGCTCGGCCAGCGCCTTCGGCGTCGCCCGCGGGGCGTCGCTGCCAAGCATGCGCATGGCCGTCTTGGTGACGCCCTCAACGGTGCTGAGATCAGTCGCCTCGACGCCTTCAAGGCGCATGAGCCGCTCCGAGCCAATCTTCTGGCCGGCGGTCATCGGAACACCGGCACGCTCCAGCAGGCCGGCGCTGGCGGCGCGCTCAGAGCCTTCACGCATCATGCGCGCCTCTGGACCAGTCAGCATGCGACGTGCGCCCGCCTTCAGCCCCTCAAGGCCAGCAGGCGCCGCGATCGCGCCAAGCAGCCGAGCCATGTTTTCGTTTTCTGGGGAAACGCGCTGCGCAATCTGCCCAGCGGTTTCACTGGCCAATGCCGGCACTACGGACATTCCAATCGCCCGCGGGATGCCTGCACCCATCGGCATCACTGCCGCGCCGCCAGCGAACTCTCCGACAGTGCCTGCATATTGGCCAAGCGTAGTGGGGCTGCGGTATTCGCTGAAACCGCCGGTCAGGCGCGACGCGGCTTCAGGCATCGTCTCGCCCTGCGGCAGCGGCGCCATTGGCTCTTGACCCATCATGCGCAGCACAAAGTTTGTCGGCAGGTTTGCCAGCAGCTCCGGCGCCTTGCCGAAGAACTCTGTGGTCTCAGCCGCGCCGCGGATGCCGCCGGCTGCCAGCGACTTGCCAGCCTCCATTGCCTGCTCGCCAATCGGGGCGTCAGCCATGCGCGCAGCTTCTGCAGCCTGCTCAGCCTCACGCTGCCGAGCGGCGTCGATAAAGCGCTTTGCCGCGGCGTCGTTTTTATCTGCCAGCGCGCGGCGGGCGGCCTCTTTTAGCTGCTCGACGGTGTATTCATCCATGGCTTACTGCTCCAGATATTTGCGGTCTTCGTCTGTCAGGCCGCCGCGCTGGCCCTGATATGCTGGGTTCTTTTCCATCGCGTCTGAGAACAGCTTGCGAGCATCCCGCAGGGCGACCACCAAGTCTTCAGGGCGGCCACGCAAAGCGCGGTCAAGGCGCGAGCGTGCAGCTGATGCCTGCTTGCCCTCGATCTCAGTGATCTGCCCGCCGCCCTTCAACTGCTGGTATGCCTCCAAGAAGTTCAGGCCGCGCAGCTGGTCAACGTATGACATCAGGTTGCTGTATTCTGGTGCGGCGCCGAATTGCTCCAAGAACTGGTTGACGGTGCCTTTGAAGCCAGTGATCGCGCCGAGATCTGGCGACGCCAGCAGCGCATCAATAGCTGCAACGCCGAGCGTCTGCGGCACAACCGCTTTACCGGCCTCCGCCGCCCGATCGCGCATTGCGTTCAATCGCGTCAGCTCGGCGCTGACATACGGCGCCATCGACGGCGTCGTTGCCAAGATGCCGGTCAGCTTTGCGATGTGCGCGTCGATCATCTCTGGCGTTGCATTCGGCGGCAGCGGCGATGCGCCGAGTGCGCCGAGCATCTGCTGCCGCGCGGCCAGCTCGGCCGTCTGGATCTGGCGCTTGCGCTCCATGTCGCGGATGTCGCTGAAGCCTTTCATCGTGTCAGAGAATGCCGTGCCTTGGCGCCCCTGCAGCGCGGCGCCGGCGTCGGCAATCGCCGCAAACGCCAAGATGGTGCGCTGGCGCTTGGACAAGCCCTCAAAGGGGTCTGTGCTGTATGGCTGCTGAAGCAGGCTCGCCGGCACTGGCCCAGCTGGCATCCCCGCCACCTGCGGCGCGGCAACGATTGGCGCAGTGGTGCCTGCCTGAGTTGCTTGGCCAGATGCCACGGCGGCGTCGCCGGGGTCCATGCCAGCGGCGCGGGCCTCGCTATACGTCGGCTGGCGGCCGTCCGACACGCCCAGCGCCTTCATGGCGTCCTGCGCGATAGGCTGAGCGTCTGCGCGAGGCATCGCTGGATTGTCGCCAACGGTGATGGTGCGCAGCGGCGACAGTGTAGCCTGCGGGATACTCACGCCAGCTGCGGCCTCTGGCGGCAGCTGAAACGCAGGGGCGCCGCCCATCTTGGCGATGTCTGCGGCGGATGCAGGCTCACCAGCCATGGCGCCAGTCAGCTGAAACGTCTCAATGTCGGCCGGCGTCAGGATGCGCTCATTGCTGGCGGCGGCCATCATTGCGGCCTCCTCCGGTGTCGGCGTGTCGCCCGGCACGGCGTCAAAGAAGCCATACTTGTCGATGTCAGCTTGGGTGAGTTTGTATGCCATCACTTGGCCCCCAGTTCGTTTGCGATCGCGCCGTAGTCAACGCGGCGGTATCCGTCCTCGCCCATGATGACGTATTCTGGGCGGATCTGCTCAACCTCTTGCGCGATCACGCCATACGTAGGCTCGACCTCGGCGCCGGCGGCGATGCCCTCTTCGTTCCAGTCCCAAGTGTAGAGATTGAAATCGCCGACTTGGCCCAAGTGCTGGATGTTTTCTTTCAGGCGTGCGTCGGAGAATGGCATCCACCCCATTGCGCCAAACCCCTGACCAGCGCTTCCGATGCCGCCCAAAACACCGCCCAGCGTCCCCATCGGGTCGCGCTCGGTTTTCGTCGTCGTCCCATAGCCAGATGGCACCGCACCCGCAGCGCCAGTCAATACGCCAAACTGCGTCAGCGGATACTGCTGCTGCAGCATGTATTGCTCGTAAAGCGCGTCGAGCGCCTGCTGACCCAGAACGCGCTCCGCCTCGCCCGCAGCCATCTGCGCGCCCAAGCCCGCGACCTGCTGCTGCAGCCCTGCGCCGGCGGCGCCAATGCCACCCTGCGCTGCCGCCATACGCTGCGCGAGATCTGCCTGCGCCAAGCCGGCGGCCTGCGTGTAGCCAGCCTCGCGGAGGCGGGCGGCGGTATCTGCTGCGGTCTCTGCAAATGCGCGCTGCGTCTCAGCCTCGGCGATGCCCTGACGACTGCCGCCAAACGCGCCGGCTTGGCTTGCCGCAGTGCCGAGCTGATTTAACGCGATGTCGCGCTGGCGGCCAATGTCGCGCATCGAGGCGTCGATGACCTCCTGCGTGTATGGCGACATGAACGACTGAATGCGCTCTGGCGAGATGCCCTCGCCGGCGATGGTGCTGTATACGTCTGCCGCCTGCGCGAAGGCCGGAGTGCCCATGTCCAACCCACCGTAGCCAGAC